>CAZKNE010000270.1:0-3809 GCA_964554005.1 uncultured bacterium
TACGGACCTTTCTACGAAAAACAGCATTGTCAGGTTATTGGGCACTATGTATGGCTTTGCCGATGGGAAATGAGCGACCAGATCATATCTTTCCTTTATGGCGGCATTCCGTTCCGGGTCATCGGTGACTCTATTTGTCGCAACAATGTACTCAGGCAGTTCATGTTGTGGTTTGGACCATAAAGCTGTGAAAGACATTTGCTTTGTCTTGTACCCCTCGGGAAATCTAGGTGCATACCACTTATACCTATACATTATACAGTCATCTCTCGAGATATTCTTCTTTATCCACTTTTCTGCCTGATATCTCGCGTCGTGTAGCATCATATAATCTGCTTGAAAGCCATAAACCAGCTCAAAGGCGCAGACCGCCACGGCGACGGTGACGACCACTCGTTTGAGTTGTGGCCGGTCGCAGCTTGACCAGACAAGCTGCACCATATACCCCGCAAAGAGGGCACCGATAGGCAGGAACGGCATAAGAAACCGGGCGTAAACGTATCTGATGCTCATCAGGAAACAGAGATAGTATGAGATTGATGGAATCAGTAGCATTAGACCTACTCTGTCTCGACGCAAAAATGCCGCAAATAGGCCTGACACAGCCAGAATAAACGCCACGGGACCCATTGCCCAGAAGAGCTTATACACCGTATCTCCCAACAGGCTGACGTAACCCGATAGGGAAACCGAGTATTCTGCGTAGCGCCCAAAGGAGGCTTGGGGACGGAAAATCAGTCTCAAATGCTCTAGGAATCTATGGGGATTGGTAATCAACACTACTATGGCATAGATAATCGCCACACCTAAGACAAATCTTCCGATATCGGCAAGTACGCGTCCAGTGGTCTCGGGCTTTTGAGCTCTCTTCCTCATTAGGAATAACGCAGGCGGAACGAGGAGAAAAAGCGCCGCTGCTTGGTCTTTGGTAAGCGCTGACAGGCCAGCAAATATCCCAAACCACCAATAAAGTTTGCCGTCCTGGCCCTGTAATATTCTCACGAATACATAAAGGGCGACAACGAACCAGAACGTATAAGGGATGTCAGGAGTTGTGACCTTGGAGCAATACTGAAAGATATACGAGCATCCTAAAAACAGACCCGCAAACCAACCCGCCACACTGCCCCAGATTCGCCTGCCTATAGCATATATCAAAAGAACCGTGGTTACCCCCATCAGAAATGCGACAATCCTACCAATGAGGATCAGAATGGTAAATGTTCTCTTAACGTCCTTGAATCCGTAAGGGTACTCCGTGCTTATTTCGCCGATCCCACCAGTAAAATAGACATAGGCTAAATAAGGGGCATCAGCTATAGCCAGAAGCACGTAGTGCAGAGGTGGCCGTATGGCAGCATATCGCACGTTTGCCCAACCACCGACAAGCGCGAGTGGACCTTTCGGAGCATAGGCATCACATTCGACCCATGAATTCTCATGGGGCAAGCCCCACGTTATTCCAATGAGCCCCAATGCGCCTACGAGGAGCAAAAAAAGAGCTAACCACAAAGCTTCTTGTTTATTTGCCCATAGAGCATTCGTAATACACTTTCCTATTGTACTCATTCATGTTCCTCGGTGAACTCGCTGAGCATCATGACTTTTCGAATAGACATTGCTGTTCGCTGGATAGCCTGTTTGCCCAGCTCAAGGAACATTGGCAGGCTCAGTATCTCGCCGGCTAGCAGCTCCGCGACCGGGAAGTCGCCCTTCTTGTAGCCCAGGTGGGCGAACGCACCCTGCAAATGAAGCGGAACAGGATAATGAAGCCCTGTCGAGATGCCGTGCGATGCCAAGTGCTCGCGCAATCTGTCCCTCTTTCTCGCCCTGATTACGTATAGGTGATAGATGCTTTCACTGTATTCTGGCTCAAAAGGAATAATAACGTCAAGTTTCCCCAAAGCTTCGCTGTATAGGCCTGCTTTCTCACGCCTCATCTCGCCATCTCTCAGTTTCCCCATACGAAGAAGTTATCCACCAAGAACACGAAGGAACACGAAGGAGTTCTTCTTAGTGTGTCTTCGTGAACTTCGTGGACCTTTGAATCTCCTGCATCAATCCGCAATCCCTAATCCCCAACTGCGCCTATTTCATCCCCAGCTGTATGAGATCGTGGAGTCGCACAAGACCCGCCACTTTGTCTGAATCACGCTCCACAACGGGCAGCACGGATATCTGGCTCGGGCGGTCCTCCATCAGCGCCAGAGCATGGGAGGCCATCTCACTTTCATAAACCTTGGTGGGGTTCCTCGTCATCACATTGGACACTGGCTCGTCAATCAACTTGTCGAGGTGCGACTTCAGCAGGATGCGGCGCACATCGCCATCAGTTACGATACCCAGCAGATTGCCCGCCTCATCAACCACACACACGGCGCCAAGCGGCATCTTTGTCATCTCGACGACCGTTTGCCTGATGGTTGTGTCCGGAGAGACAAGCCCGACCGCATCCTTAGGGTGCATTACTTCCCGAACTTTCATCAGAAGCCTCCTGCCCAGGGCACCAGCGGGATGAGACAGTGCGAAATCCTCACGCTTGATACCTTTGGCAACGATGAGTGCCGCCGCAAGGGCGTCTCCCATCGCAAGCGTCGCGGTCGTGCTTGTCGTCGGCGCAAGCCCCAGCGGACACGCCTCCTTCTTGACCCCGATGTCCAGAGTGACATCCGCAAGCTCAGCAAGCGGCGAGCTTGGTTTGCTGGTCATCGCGATTATCTTTACGTCTCGCTGCACAAGTATCCTTGCCGGCCTCAATAGCTCCTCGTTGCTGCCGCCGTGAGAGATGGCGATCATCGCGTCGCCAGGACTTATCAATCCAATGTCACCATGTAGGGATTCGACGGGGTGAATGAAATACGCCGGCGTCCCTGTGCTCGAAAAGGTGGCCGCTATCTTTCTCCCTATAAGCCCTGATTTGCCCAGGCCCGAGACAAAGACCGTGCCCCTGCTATTCATTAGGATCTGAAGCGCCGAGGTGAAATCGTCATCGATCCTGTCGGCAAGCCTAAGGACTGCCGCTGCCTCCTCCCTCAGAAGCCGCCTCGCCTCGCCCACCGAACTAGTTAATAGCTTCTCGCCAAGGTCAACCATCCCAAACGCCCTCCGTCATGGACCGCCTCATGGCCTCTCGTATCCGCAGGCAAGTCCCGACAATCCGGCGGAATGCCATCGGCGTTATCATGTTCGGCCCATCACAAGGTGCTTTGTCTGGGTCGTTGTGAACCTCGAAAAACAGACCGTCGCAGCCTGCACCAACCGCAGCATAAGCCAGCGGCTCCACATACTCCCGCGCACCGCCGGATGATCCCCCAGCCGCCCCGGGCAGCTGAACCGAGTGCGTCGCGTCGAAAACGACGGGCACGCCGATTGCCTTCATGATCGGGATGCTGCGCATATCCACCACGAGGTTCCCATAGCCCAACGTTGTGCCTCGCTCAGTCAAGAAAACCTTGTCATTCCCTGTGCTCTTCACCTTCGCCACGCTGAAGCGCATGTCCCCAGGTGACATGAACTGGCCCTTCTTGATGTTGATGGGCAGCCCAGACCGCCCTGCCTCGACCAGCAGGTCAGTCTGCCGACACAGAAATGCAGGAATCTGAAGAATATCCACCACCTGGGCAACGGTAGAAACCTGGGCAGTCTCGTGCACGTCCGTCAGAACCTTCAACCCAAGCCGATCCTTGACGGCCTGCAACGCCTCAAGCCCCTTCTCCATCCCGATCCCCCTGAACGAATCGATCGACGTCCGATTCGCCTTGTCGAAACTCGACTTGAATGTAAAGTCCATCCCCAGAGGCTCCAACGCC
>CAZKNE010000271.1:0-3808 GCA_964554005.1 uncultured bacterium
GTGCTTCTCCAGGAGAAGGTGCTTGCTCTTTGGAGGCCTTTCTGCTTGAGCTCGTCGTATCTGTCCACGTCCGTTATTACAGAGGCCATTACCTCGGCCATGTCCAGCGGCTCGTAGGGTCTGAAGAATGCGGCGGCGTCTCCTGCGACCTCCCTCAAGGCGTGGATGTACGAGGCGCAGACGGGCACGCCGCAGGCCATCGCCTCAAGCACAGGCAGTCCGAAGCCCTCGTAGATCGACGGGAACACGAAGAGGTGCGCTCCTGAGTAGAGAATGGGCAGCTTCTCATGCGGCACGGCGCCGAGGAAGCGCACGGACTTGGCGAGGCGATTCCGCTTCACGTAGTCCTCCAGCACTGGCCTTTGCTTGGGGTGGTCTCCAGCGATTATGAGACTGTGGTCGCACTCGAGCATCATCTTCAGTTCCTTGAACGCCTCGAGCAGTCGGGCGACGTTCTTGTGCTCGCGGAGGCTCCCCACGTAAAGGATATAGGGCGGGCTAATTGCGTAGTCGGTCTTTAGTCGCCCGAGAACCTCCTCTAGAGGCTGCGGCTTGAATATCTCTGCCACGCCGTTGTAGATGACGCTTATCCTATCCTCTGGGACGTGCAGATGCTCGACTATATCGGCCTTGCTGGTATTAGAGGCCGTGACGATCCTGTCGGCGACCCTCGTGGCGAGGCGCAGCATCGACTTGGCATAAAGCCGCGCCGTTTTTGAGCGCAAGAGCTCCGGGAAAAGGAGGTGATTGATGTCGTGAATGGAGACCACGTAGCGGCAAGGCTTGATGGGCGACGAGGCGTAGTGGAGCCAGTGCAACAGGTCGAGGCGCAGCTTACGAGCTTTTAGCGGGAGATGAATGCATTCGGAGATTGAGTAGCGTTTTGCGTTTTCTCTCACCACGGTGAAGTTGGGTCCGGGCTTTTGAATATGTCCTGGATCGCCGAGCAGAGAATACTCGTTTTCGGTATCTACAAGAGCGAGGTTCTTGATGAGGTTTGCCGTGATGGTGCCGATGCCGTAGTCCAGGATTTTTCTACAATCGATGCCGATTCTCGCTGGCGTCATAGGAGTTGAGCCCAGCCCATCATGTTCAGGCATAATCCTTGCAACGCTGTCAGGGCTGGCCTGGCGACATGATTGCGCTATCCGCCCAATGCCCCATGTCAGGTCGTTTCGAGATTGGACATCTCATCGAGGTCGAACATCTTGCCGTCCTTGCTGGCTGCGCTCGGCGCCGTGCGCTGAATGTTCTCGAGCTTGCTGACGATCGAGGCGATGCGGTCGGCGTTCTCCAGGATCGATTCTGCCTTTTGCCTCAGCGCCTCGTCGCTTGCGGCAAGCATAGTTTGAAGCATTTGAGCCGAAAGCAGGATGCTGCACAGCGGGTTGTTGATCTCGTGATTGACGGTGGCCACCATCCGCTCTATCGTCTTGAGCTGCTCGGCCTCAATCAGCTTCTCGTGCGCCTGTTTGAGCTCATTCTGGGCCTCGACCGCGCGCATGTAGAGTTTGGCGTTCATGATGGCTATCCCAGCGTATTCAGTGAAGCGCTCCAGGATGGCCGTGTGCGCCTCGCTTATTGGCCGCCTCGACTTGTAGTTATCGACCGTAATAGTGCCGACGACGACGTCCTTCACAACGAGCGGGATTTTGGCCATCGGCCCTGGGAACAACCTCGCTGCCTTTTGAGCGGTCTCACCCTCACCAAAGTCGCCGTCGGAGAAATACTTTGCCTTCTCGTGGACGACCTGCTTGGCCCACGGCGCTATCTTATCGTCTGAAAGTGGCCACACCTTCTCCGCCAGAACCGCCTCATACTTGTCCTCGGGGATGCCCATCCCCATCACTGCCTCCTCCAGCTTCCGGTCCCAATCAATCAGCGAGAGAACTACGCGGTCAAACTGCACCGCGTTGGCTATGCTCAGCAGTATCTCCTTCAGGACCTTGTCCAGCTCAAGCGAGCTCGCAATAGATTTGGCGATACGCTCGAAGGTCTGGAACTGCTCGGCCTGCCGCGCAATCTGTTGGTTTTCGCGGCCAAGCTGCTCATTTGCCCTTTCTAGCTCTTCGATCCGGGCGACCACCCGCTCGTAGAACCGCTTGTTATCAACAGCATCTCTCAGAGAAGTTACTGTCCGCGAGAGATTAAGCGGCTTCTTGAGGAAGAACGATGCAGCGTTGTTCCAGGCTCTCAGGACCTTGCCAAGCGTGGGCTTAGACGAGGCAACTATTGCCGGGATATGTCCCTCGGGGGTTGCGCTCTCAGCGAAAACGTCCAGCTGGATCGCCTCCGCGAACTCAACGTCAAGCAGGATAACGTCGCAGCCCTGCTGCTTGAGGCAAGCCCTTATCTCGTCCGCGCTAGCGAAAGAAACTAGCTCGAAGCCCGAATCCCGCAACACCGGACCTATCTGCTCGAGCGACTCAGGAGCATCTATGACCAGCACCTTTGCGGGAGCGTCTGAAATCTCTATCGATCCCGTCATTTTGCCCTCACCCATCCACAAACTACGCAGCTTCGAGAAATAGGTTACTCATCTTAGAATTGCCGTCAACCGTTTTGTGAGCAGCATAAATACGAGCTGGCGGAAACGCTGCGATTCACGCCTGCCAACGCGGCACTGAGTGCGGCAGCACGCCCAAGATAAAATTCAGTAGAAGAGCGAGACGAGCCACATGAGAAGCCACAGCGAGGCATTGGCCATGATGCCGGCGAGGACATCGTCGATCATGACACCGTGTCCGCCCTCTATTTGCTGGATTTTCCTAAACCCTGGCTTGACAACGTCAAAAAACCTGAATGCGAAGAACCCCACGACGACGACACGCCAGTCCAGCGGCATGTAGAACATGGTTATCATCGCTCCGACAACCTCGTCGATGACGATTCTGCCGTCGTCCTTCTTGCCTGATATTTTCTCCGCTCGACCTGCGGCCCACACGCCAACGAAGTAGAGCGCCACGACGAGGAGAAAGTAGCCCCAGATTGGCACGCCGAGCATTGAGGCCATGATGAAGATAAAAAGGCCCGGGATTGTGCCGAACGTGCCGGGCACTATTGGTATCTCGCCGACGTAAAGGAAGGTTGCGAGGAGCTCTGCGATGTGGTCGCTGAGCGGAAGCGCGGTTTCTTTGTTCGCCACGCTGTTACTTGGGTCCTTCGTCTTTGTCCAGTTCCTGGTTGAGGGCTTCCAGATACACGTCCCCCTCGATCTCTTTGGCCTCCGACTCGACCCTCGTTTGCCACTCCTTAATCTTGGCCATATAGGAGGTCAGGTGAAGATATGTCCCCAGCGTCAGAAGCGCCATCGCAATAAGCCCGTACACCAGCAAGTCGTAGTTGTAGGACAGCACAAAGATCACGAAATCAAGAAAGAGGCAAAGACCTATCCCACGCTGATTCGCAGCCTTGATCATTGTCCGCGCCTCGGTGTTTCTCATCCTTAGGTCAAACAGTTCCTTCTGTTCTCTCTTGCGGACTTTCTTGGCCTCCTCGTCTGCAAGCTGCGCCCCGATCTCAGTCTCCTTGAACGCAGCCTCAAGCTCCTCCTTCATCTCGGCGGCGCTTCTTTCGCCTGTCGGCGCTGAGGCCTGCGCGACTCTCTTCACTAGCCTGCCGTTGCGCTCGCCGAACTCCTCCCCACAGAACGGGCACAAATATATCTTGTCAGCGGCAGAGTAGTTCATCTTGTTGCCGCATTCGGGGCAAGGTTTTCTGTCATTCTGCATGGTTACTTATCTCCTATGGTCTC
This sequence comes from uncultured bacterium, assembly GCA_964554005.1. Classification (GTDB taxonomy): domain Bacteria; phylum B130-G9; class B130-G9; order B130-G9; family B130-G9; genus B130-G9. Next base: position 3,755 of record CAZKNE010000271.1, read on the forward strand.
AAACAGCTCGAAACGCTAAAGCAGCATGAATGCCTTCGTCAGGACCAAGTCACT
>CAZKNE010000272.1:0-3808 GCA_964554005.1 uncultured bacterium
TGGACTCCTGCCAAGCTTCAGACCAATAACCCGCGTGGGCGTGTTCCCCCTGGCGAGCTTCCTCAGTTGGCTTGTTTTCTGCGGCGTCCACTTCTTCCTATGATTCAGTGGCTTCTTTGTCATGTGTCTTCTCCCTTTCATGCTTGTTCCCAAGTGAATCCAAAGCTATGCAGCCTTCTAAAGGTCGAGGCGGGAATAACCGCCGAAACCGCAAACCTCTGCCATGCGGTTCTCAGTGAAAGAAGTTCATCGAACATCAGCTTGAGCTCTCACGCCTAGGATATACTTCATATGTGTTGCCTCGATTTGCGCTGGCGATTAGTGTCGTTCATTTTTCACCAATTAGAATACCGTTCAAAGACGATCGAGTCAATTAGCACGGTGTGCTGCCACTCTGGAGGACGTGCATAGCCTGATTTGGGTAAACACGTTCGCCGCCCGGCGACCCTTACGCGTCACCCACGCTTCTTCGCGTAGAGGATAATGCCGCTGCCCTGCTTGAGTTTGGGGGCGAGGAGGCGGAGGGGGCATTTGTCGTCGGTGGAGGGGGGGAAGATGCGCCTCGTTATAGGCGCTCGCGCGGTAGGAGTCGATGTTTCTGTCGAACGTCTCGACCAAGCGTTTTATAACGTCGGGTGCGTCAGTCATAAACTGGATTCTACGCATGAACGATGTGCAGGTCAAGGGCGTGAACAGTCCCCTTCGACCTGGCGATTGCGGTCAGTCCGTTGACATGAGGGAGCCTGCTCTGCACACTGTATTCGATGCGCGAGCTTAAGTGCGCATAGTTTTTGACACAAGAGTGGGAACCTGAATGTGGCTGAATACGTCGTCATAGCGAGGAAATATCGGCCAGCGACATTTGAGCAGCTGGTCGGGCAGGAGCACATCGCAAGGACGCTCCAGAACGCGATAAGGCAGAACAAGATCGCGCACGCTTTGTTGCTCTGTGGGCCACGCGGTGTCGGGAAGACCACAACGGCGAGGATATTCGCCAAAGCGCTCAACTGCGTTAAAGGCCCGACGCCGACGCCTTGCTGTAAGTGCCCGCCGTGCCTGGAGATACCGGAGGGCAATTGCATCGACGTGATCGAGATAGATGGCGCCTCGAATAACAGCGTCGATGACGTGCGCCTTCTTCGCGAGAACGCAAGATATGCTCCAAGCCGCGATCGCTACAAGATATACATAATCGACGAGGTGCACATGCTGACGCCTCAGGCGTTCAACGCGCTGCTCAAGACGCTCGAGGAGCCGCCAGCCCACGTCAAGTTCGTCTTTGCGACCACAGCGCCAGAGCGTATCCCGGCGACTATTCTCTCTCGGTGCCAGCGATATATCTTCCGCCGGATCAGCCGTTCAGAGACAGTGGCCAACCTCAAGAAGATCGCCCAAGCCGAGGGGATAGCGGCCGATGACGAGGCGCTGGCGTTCATAGCTGATAAGTCCAGCGGTTCGCTCAGAGATGCGCAGAGCATACTCGATCAGGCTCGCTCAATCGGGGCCGACAGGCTAACTCTCAAGGACGTCTCGAAGCTGCTCAGCGTTACCGACACGGCATTCCTTGCCGATTTTGTTGACGCTCTCATCGACAGCGATCCGGCGGGCGTCATACGAGGCGTGGAGAATCTTTTTGATCAGGGGGTCAATTTCAGGAGTTTCTTCGCCGAGCTCGTCTCGTATTTCCACAAGATGCTGGTCTCACTTTCGGTCCATCAGGGGGAGCGACTGGCCTTTCTCGACCTCGGTGCGGACGAGGCGCAGCGGCTTGTTGAGCAGGCAGATAGGGCTGGCAAGAACAAGTTGTTTACGTATCTTAATAAGCTGCTTTCGATTGAGAGCGAGGTAGCGAAGTCGGCGATACCCAGAATAGCGTTTGAGGTCGCTGCGCTTGGGCTGTGCCATATAGCGGACGTCGCATCCGTGGAGACGCTGCTTGCCAAGCTCACCGAGGTGCAGAAGTCGGCTGGTGGGACTGGGCAAGGCCTTCTTGAACCGGTCGGCAGCCCGGCTCGCAAGCGCCCGACTTTCTTGGGCGCCTCTACAACGGGAGAGAAACAGACCAAGATGTCAACTCCGCAGACTGCGAGCACGGCCACCTCGAGGCCCCATGCGCCTGCTGAGCGCAGTGAGGCCAGCCGTTTCGTCCAGCCAGAGCATCGTGAATCCCTGCAACGGCCTGCCCCAACAGCTAAGCCGGGCTCAAACGCAAAAGCCCCCCCGAAGCCAGAGAACGAGGCGCTCTACAACGCCTCGAACATCCCGATCGTTCAGGAGGCCTTACGGCTTTTTGACGGCGTCATCGACAGCATCAAGCGGAGCGCAGACAAGCCTAAGCCGTCCGGGGCGTAGATTCTTCACCACAGAGACGGAGAGACACAGAGTAGGAGCTTTTATAGCTTCCCGTGCGAGCTGTATGAACTGCGATCTCATCATGGCACAAACGTGGCCTCCCCATGATGCTTCTGTTTCGCCCAATGATTGCGGGCACTGGCTGTCAGCTATCGGTTGGCCGTTTGCCTGAGCGACTCTAAGTTCAGTCGTCCACGGAAAGATACGGCCACAGCTGGCCCGGCTCGCCATCGGTAAGCGGCACGAGCTCGAGCGTGTACTGGCGGCTTGCAGGCACATCCCGATCGACACGGAACGAGCCGGAGAATATGCCATCATCCGCCGCAACGTCGCATCCTGCGCCGTCGTCCAGAAGCTCCACGCCCAGGGGCATCCCAGCATAGCAGACCTCGATCGCGTCCACCGAACCGTCTTGCACGTAGGCGAGCGCCTCGATCGTGAACCCGAACATGTTGGTTGTCGTGTTCGCCACTCCGGCCAATAGGATAGGGCAGCCGGCCGCGCCCGCGCGAGTCGCAATGGGGATTGGAGGGAGGTTTATAGCTGCAAGCCGTCGCGTGGCCCTTGATGTGAACGTCGCATCAGGCGTGGCCAGCTCGTCACAGAACGAGAGCAGCACCTGCGGCCACTGCCCGACGCATCCGCCGAGCTCGTCTGTCGCAACTATCGACAGGTCGTATTGGCCGGCAGGCAGAAGGCCCGGTGGGCAGTCGGCGTGAAAGGTCCAGAAGCCATCGCCGCCAACGACGTCGCCATCTGTGCCGCTGTCGTTGAGAAAAAGACCCGTTGGAGAGTTATCGAGATATATCTCCATCGACTGGAGAGGCCCGACCTCGGGGTTGACCAGCGCCACCACTTGCAGCGCTCCACCGTGCGAGGCGGATATGTGGCTTCCCATGAGCCCGGCACCGAGGATGCAGTTTATTGGCTTGCACGGAACGTGCGCGAACTGGGAGAGCGTGTTGGCGTGCTCTCTGCCAAGCGTGAGCGAATCAAATGTCGCCGGGTCGGAGGGCACTGAATCTTGAGCGGGCGACGAGGCGTCAGACGGAACTGAGAAAAGCATAACGTTTATGTCTGGGTAGCCACCGAGGTATCTCGTCGGAACAGCAAGCTCCACGAGGTCGCCTGTCGGCGAATAGCTCAAGATAGCGCCAATCGAGTCTAACGAGTTAGCCGACCAGTTGTTTGGGCCAGAATACTGATACAGTTTGCAGCTTCTGAATGATTCCCAGCCGAGCCACGGGACCCAGGTGACGTGGTTCAGGTATATCTCGGCATCGACTGCGAATTCGGGGTCGAACGTTACGTAGTTTCCGGCCGCGTCGGTGTCTTGGCCGCTTGTGCCGGCCGCGCCTCCCTCCTGATAGTCGATGGCCAGCACGTAGGCCATGTCTTCGTCTTGGCATGTCGCCGTGAACGCGAAGTGCCAGTAATCGGAGTTCGCGTATGCCCA
>CAZKNE010000273.1:0-3801 GCA_964554005.1 uncultured bacterium
ATGGCGAGGTCCTCTTCACAGAGCATCACGAATCGCATGCAGCCAGCGCCTTTCTCCCATCGCCCTTCAACGAGGCCGCGATCATAACGATGGACGGCGTCGGTGAGTGGGCCACCTCGAGCTACGGCGTCGGCAAGGACAATCACATCAAGCTAATAGCGGAGCTGCAATTCCCCCACTCGCTCGGCCTCCTGTATTCTGCCTTCACCTATTACACCGGCTTTAGGGTCAACTCCGGCGAGTATAAGGTCATGGGGCTGGCGCCTTATGGCGAGCCGGAGTTCGTTGACTTGATTCACGAGCTGCTGATCAAGGTCCGGGACGACGGCTCATTCATCTTGAACATGGACTACTTCAATTACTGCGCCGGCCTGACGATGACAAACAAGCGCTTCCACAAAGCCTTTGGCGGCCCGCCCAGAAAGCCCGAAGCGCCCATCCAGCGGCGCGACATGGACCTCGCCCGGTCAGTTCAGGAGGTTACGGAGGAGGTCATGCTCAAGATGGCGAAGCACGTCCACAAAGCAACGGGCATGAAGAACCTCTGCCTCGCCGGCGGCGTGGCGTTGAATTGCGTTGGGAACGGGCGGATACTGCGTGAAAGCCCGTTCGAGAACATCTGGATACAGCCGGCGGCGGGCGATGCGGGAGGCGCCCTGGGCGTTGCTCTGTTTATATGGCATCAGTGCCTCGGCAATCCTAGGGAGGTGGACGGCGTTACCGATGCTCAGAAAGCCTCGCTGCTTGGGCCGGACTTTTCGGACGATGAGATCGAGGCGTTCTTGAAACAGCATGGCGCTAAGTTCAGCAGGCTCGCCCCTAACGAGCTCCCGAAGGCCATCGCGAGACTCGTTGCGAGCGAAAAGGTCGTCGGCCTGTGTCAGGGCCGGATGGAGTTTGGCCCACGGGCCCTCGGGGCAAGAAGTATCATAGGCGATGCTCGGTCAGAAGAGATGCAGAGCATTATGAACAGGAAGATCAAGTTCCGAGAGTCGTTCAGACCGTTTGCCCCAAGCGTCCTGCGGGAGAACGCCTCGGACTACTTCGAGATCGACTGTGAGAGCCCCTACATGCTCCTTGTTGCGCCAGTGAAAAAGGAGCGGCGCATCGCACACCAAGTCGCGAAGAGCCTGTTTGGCCTGGACAAGCTCAGACTGAAGCGGTCAGACATCCCGGCCGTAACCCACGTCGATTACTCGGCAAGGATTCAAACCGTAGATAAGAAGGACAACCCGCTGTATTACAGCATCATCTCCGAGTTCAAGAATCTGACCGGCTGTCCCGTGATAATAAACACCTCGTTCAACGTGCGAGGCGAGCCGATTGTGTGCACTCCCCAGGAGGCATACCGGTGCTTCATGCGCACCAAAATGGACTACCTAGCCATTGGCTCCTTCCTTCTGGACAAGAACGAGCAGGCTCCCTGGGAAGAGAAGATTGATTGGCAAAAGGAGTTTCCACCCGACTAATGAGAAAGAAACTATCCGTAGGCGAGACAAAGCAGATGAGGCTCGTCGCAGGCGTTTTGCTTGCGCTGGTTGCGCTGTTGACTGTCATCAGATACTGGTTGCGTGGCTACCCAACAGGAACTCCCATAGGGCTCATACTGGTCGCGGCCGCGGCTGCGGTGTTTCTGTTGTCGCTTGTGTGGTCTGGACCGATAGGACCAGCTTTCAGATGCTGGATGGTGGTGGCTCGGGCAATCGGGTGGTTCAATGCACGGCTACTGCTTAGCCTTGTCTTCTACTGTATCTTTACACCAATTGGGCTCGTAATGAGATTGATGAGGCGAGACCCATTGCAGAGACAGTTCAACTCTGGCAACATGACCTTCTGGATACCGAAAGATGAACCTGAGGACGGCCTTGAGCGTTACACGAGGCAGTTTTAATGGGATTATCGTAGGAGCCTAAGACATGGGAAAGATAGGGATAGCGAAGGAGCTCTGGCAGTTCCTCAAGATCAGAAAAAAGTTCTGGCTGGTGCCGATCGTTTTTGTGCTGCTGCTTATGGGAGTGGTCATTATCTTCGGCGAGAGCTCTGCGCTGGCACCGTTCATCTACACTTTGTTCTAGAGATTATCCCGAAAGCAAGTTCTGGCCACTTGATGCGGAGCTGTTTTTTCCTGAGGCGGTGCGGGGAATTAGTCTGACTGACCTGCGACCTGGGATAATAGCTGGGACAATAGATTGATTCTCTTCAGCAGGACTCTTTGCTCCAAATAAGGATGTATTATCATGCAGAACAGGGCGAAATCATCAATCGGGTGGATTCTTATCGCTACGGTCTTTTTTCTGCTTATCAGGCTGGTTGTGCGGCCTGGTGTAACCGTGATCTTCGGCAAAAGTCTCTCGCCCCTCACATATCAGTTGATTTGGGCGGCCCTGGCGACGCTAGGCATCTGGCTCTGCACCGTCCTTTACAGAAACATCTCTCACATCAAGGAGCTCAGCTCGTCAATGGACAGCTTCAGGGACTCGCTCATGCGGCAGGAGCACGAGACTCAGGCCGCATTGCGGGAGCTAAAAGAATCGCTGTCGCAATTGAGATTCGACCGGCTCAAGAGGGAGGGCAACTTCAGGTTCACAAAAGACATGCCGCTTACCGAGGCGCTCGCAGTCCATCCTGACGTGCCAAAGCTCTTGTTCGGACATGGCCTTGCCTGCATTTCCTGCCCATCGGCGGCGTTAGAGACAATAGGGCAGGCGGTCGAGGTTCACGGCATGGATGTTGAGCCAATCCTTGAAGACCTGAACAAGCTCTTGGAGAACTGAAGCCAGATTCCCAAAAGCTCATGCGGCCAGATTAAACGGGCGTGGCCGAAGAACTCGAAACCACAAAACTGGGTCAGCCAGGCCTGTTACTGTGCCCTTACGTGCTCTCGACTACCATTTATGAGACAGCCTCTACATCAAGCACTGCTCAATGGAACGCGTGATAACTGCCCATGAAAAGGCGGATTCCTCCGCCTCGATACTGCCCGCGAAATCGACGCTCGCTCGCTCCCGGCTAAAGCGTAGCACTGCGTCCGCTATGGCGTCCGGGTTCTCGCTCGGAACGACATAACCCGTCCTACCATCTTGAACAACCTCGGGCAGTCCACCAACGTCGGTCGTGATGACAGGTTTACCAAATGCGTAGGCTATCTGGACTACGCCACTCTGAGTCGCCTCGCGATATGGCAAGATGACAATATCGGCCGCCGCGAAATAAAGTGCTACTTCATTGTCAGGGACGTATCTATCGATGATCCTAATGTTTTCCTGAAGCGAGACGCGGTCAATCATCCTCTCGTATTCAATACGATTTCCCCAGAACTCGCCAACTATCAAGAGCTCCGCGTCCACGCATTTACACACCTTTGGCATCGCCTCGATGAGCAGATCAAGCCCCTTGTAGCGTCGGACGAATCCGAAGAAGAGCAGGGCAAGTTTATCGTTAAAAATCCGGAGGTTCTCTCTGGCTTCATCACGCGTCATTTTATGTTTCCCGGCGCTTGCGAAGAAATCGCATGTCGGAAGGAAGTGCTTCATAACGCGGATGGTCGGCACGGCAGACCGAACGAGGGCCATCTCCTGGTCGGAGTGGACGATGACAAAGTCTCCCTTCTTGAGAAGCATCTTGACCAGCAAGAGATGAGCCCTGCTGACGTCGTGCGGGATCACGTTGTGACAGATGAACAGGACCTTGGCGCTTGAGTGGCGCCTCACGCTCGAGACGATTGCGAGAATGGGCGGAACGAGGAATGTAACCCAAAGCGGGACGATGAGCATGTCGGGCTCCATGGCCGCGATCTTCTTG
>CAZKNE010000274.1:0-3787 GCA_964554005.1 uncultured bacterium
CTGACCAAAAAATGTCCGGAAGTCACGCACCCGGTCGATCAACTGTGGGAAGGTAACTACGATACGTTCTGGCTCGCATCTTCTGTCAACGACCAGCCTCTTGATTGCTCTGGCCATTCCCTGAAACTCGTCTCTAGGGTCGTGCGCCTCAATGATCATGAGCCCGGCTGGGTGCTCCCACCCGGCCTCGGTCTGCTCTCCGGCTTCTGATACTTGCCCGGTAGCGCGGTCAGCATAGACGCTGTTCGCGATGGTGCGCCTTGCGTCATTCTTGGTTTTGTGTCCTAAGAGCGGCTTAATCTGCACCTCCACGTGCCCGGAAAGCGATTGCAGTCTGGCGAGAGTCCGCCGCGGCAGCTCGAGAACCTCGTCTGACCCATGTGCGTCGATGTCAAGGCCAACCCACGTCTCTGGCAACACCTTGATGAGGCCCCAAACCAGTTCTTCCTCCAACGGTGAGAAACTGAAGAACCCATCAATGATCAACAGCTTGACCGCGTGCAGCCTTCTCATAAGGCCAACATGCCCTGCTCGGAGGCCATCGCAGACCAGAGCGCCAGCGTGGCCCGGGGCTATTCGCTGATTGCTCTGCAATGTGTCCCGATACCGCTTGTATAGCAGCAGCGCGTCGTTCAGCTTCTTATATTGAATCATATCTTTTTCGCCGATCGCTCGCCGGATGTCCGTCGCATCCATGAGTGAATGCCTCTCGAGCGTGTTGAAGAGCCTAGCGAGCGCAGCGCACATACCGCGACTTGTGGCAGAGGCCCCGAGGGAGGAGAGTGCTCCCTCATTCCTGGCGTTCTCGACAAGACCCATGATGAGCGATTCAAGCACGGCATCACCGACAAGCGACCTCGGGTCCTGCATCGTGGCAAACAGGTCCTTGAAGAGACGGCCAAAGGTCGTAAGCGGCCATGAGAAGAACCCGGGCAAGTCCTCCAGCATCGCCCTCTCTATCTGCTTGGCGTAGGAAAAACATGGGACGAGATAAAGCAGAGTATCGGCGCTATCATGCTTGAGATGGCGTTTCAACTCAGCCCAGAATATCTCTTTTTTGCCAGAACCAAGCGGCCCCGGAAAGATTCTTAGTAGCGGCATTTCTGATGTAGGATAGGTCTCGTCCCAATCATGTTCAACTGCTTCGTGGCCGGGTTGGTCCGCGCAATAGGTGCCGGCATTGAGCAAGCGTATCCCCAATCGCCACATCTAACATGCAGCCACGGCATCTTTTCAGGCGGGGGTCGCTATCCCGGGGTCAAGCCCCAATCCCACGCCTCCTATATCGATGAGCGAAGGGCCTATTCACAGACGGCCGGCCCTTCTTCTTCGAATCTAATCAGGACTAGTTGGTCTTGAGCTGACCTCCCCCAGGCGCCAACTTGAAGTCAACCTGATAATACATCAAATCAATGTCCGGCGTCATCCTCAAGGCGTGAATGAGCTTCGCATCCGATTCTCTGCAGATGATCATGCCCTTCACTTTCTGGCCTTCCGAGCAAAGATTCGCATCAATCCATCCCATATAGCGCAACGTCTGCCCAGCAACTTTGTCCGATCCGCGTCCCCTCTTCAACTCAATTACAACAAGAGCATTCGAGGCATTCTCCACTGCGAGAATGTCTATATTGCCGATTCCTGTAGGAAACTGCTGGCCGACCACATTGCCGTCAGGGTCCCTACAGAGCTCGAGTTGTTGGTCGAATATCCTGCAGAAATTCGACACGATAAATTCCTCGAGGTACTTCTCCATCACGAAGTCTATAGACTCTTCAGTAATGTCAAGTTCTGGCCCGCGTCCAGCCATGAGATCATCATACTTGGCTTCATCGATCTCGTAGATTGTGATAAAGGAGAATTGAATCTTGTCGAACTTCACATCCCGCGGTGAATCGTGCCAGGCCACGCCAATGAAGTCAGAGTAGGGGTCATTGGTTGCGCCCCCCACTCTCTCGGCGCCCTTAACCTCGTCATAGAAGGCCTCCCTTGTTACGGTTCCGACCCCGGCGATCTGTTTGGTTCCCCTTCGTGCGACGATAATGTCGCCAACCTTGATTTCATGCCAGAAGCGCCACATTGAATTAAACGACAGGCTTTTGGACTGTCTGCTCTTATCTGTGTATTCCTCCTCGATAGCCCATCTCAGTTCTTCACGGCTGTATCCTGATGTATCACCCAACCCATAAGTAATCGCGATTACGCCATTTGACCTATCATACTTCCAGGCCCTGTTCCATATCTCCGGCTTCCGCACATCGTGCGGGGACATCACCCAGTATCTAGCCATGTTTATTCTCTTCTTATGCTCAGTTGATGCCAACTCTGTTGTCTTTCGTGCGCCTCATCACGGCACCTCGATGCTGTCCAGAATCGTCTTCACGATGTCGTCCGTCGTTTTCTCCTGCGCCTCGGCCTCGTAGGTAAGGATGATCCGGTGCCTCAGGATGTCCGGCGCTATTGACTTGATGTCGTCAGGGATAACGTAGCCGCGATGCCTCAAGAAGGCGTGCGCCTTGGCCGCAGTCGTGATGTAGATCGAGGCGCGGGGCGAGGCGCCGTATTCGATCAGCGATGTGAGATCGTGCAGGCCGTATCGGCCAGGAAAGCGCGTTGCGAAGACTATTTCCACGATGTAGTCCTTCAGCTTGTCTTCCATGTATATCTCGTTGACGAGCTTTCGCGCCTCGAGTATCTGCTTGGGCTCAACCACCGGCCTCACGCTGGGCTTCTCGCCCGTCGTCATCAGGTCCACTATTGCCCGCTCCTCCTGTTTGCTGGGGTACGTTATGAGCACCTTCAGCATGAACCTATCGACCTGCGCCTCGGGCAGCGGATATGTCCCCTCCTGCTCGATCGGGTTCTGTGTGGCGAGCACCAGAAACGGCTCCTCCAGCAGATACGTCTCCTTGCTGATCGTTACCTGTCGCTCCTGCATCGCCTCCAATAGCGCACTCTGGACCTTCGCTGGAGCACGGTTGATCTCATCGGCCAGTATGATATTCGAGAAGATCGGGCCTTTATGAGGCGCGAACTCGCCGCTCTTCTGGTTATAGACCATCGTGCCTATCAGGTCGGCCGGCAGAAGGTCTGGCGTGAACTGGATCCTCTGAAATCTGGCGCTTATCGTCCCCGCAAGCGATTTCACCGACAGAGTCTTGGCCAGGCCGGGCACGCCCTCCAACAAGATGTGCCCGTCGGCTAGAAGGCCAATCAGAAGCCGATTTATGATCAGGTCCTGCCCGACAATTACCTTCCGAATCTCGCCCAAAATGTCGTCAACGAAAGCGCTTTCCTGCTTCACTCGCTCGTGCAGCTCCTTAATCAGAACGTCCATTGTGATGCTCCTTTCATGTAAGTTCTGGACAACTGTTCATAGCTATAACAATTGACCCACACGTACCGGGCAGCCGCGGAGCCGACCGCTAATATCCGAGGCGAGAGGCTGACCAGTAAGTCAGATTCGGGCCGTGTAGGGGCGGGGCTCGTCTCCGCCCACCTATATATTGGGGCAGACACAAGGCCTGCCCCTACGTACAGCGTGGCGCAAAGCGTCACGCCGTGGTGTCTGCGCTGAAAACCTACTTACTGGATAGCCTCCCGAATAAGCCCCGATAGGGATACTGAGGAGAGAAGCGCTCTCGTTCGGCGATCAGTCGGTGATAGTGAACGGGAATAAGCTCGGCTCGCCGATGAAGTCGAATTGGCCTGGCTTGGTCAGCGCACCTGCGAAGAGGTAATCACCGGGGCTTTGTGGGGCGGTCGTACGGAGGACCTCGGTCGGCCCGAA
>CAZKNE010000275.1:0-3785 GCA_964554005.1 uncultured bacterium
ATGAACTAGTCGTAGCATTCTCCAAAGTTCACACGGTCATGCGACTCGGCGCATATTTGACGGTTGTCGTTAAAAATGTTAAGAAGAAGGGCAGAGTTTATCCCCTCGCATGGGATATTGGGAAACGTTTAGGCGAGATATTTGCTCTAAAAGATGAGAGGATATGGTGCCAGGGCGACCAGAGGTTGGCGCCTTATGGCATTGGCAATGCGTGGGTGAGCAACACATTTCACCATTACTGTCTCAATTTTAGGAAGGAATAGCTAGGGCGCTGATCTGGGGTTTGAAGATGGGCCGCGTTGGTGCGGCCGTGGCGGATTGCTATCAGCGCGGCGACTGGGGAAATGACTGAGATGGAAAGAACACTGACTATTGTGAAGCCGGACTCGGTCGCGAACAATGTCGCTGGCGAGGTTTTTACACACTTTGAGCGAGCGGGGTTTAGGACCGTGGCCGCCAAAATGGTCTGGTTGACCAAGCGAGCTGCGGAGGCGTTCTACTACGTTCATAAGGGCAAGCCGTTCTATGATAGCTTGTGCGATTTCATGTCGAGCGGGCCGTGCGTTGTGGCGGTCTTAGAGGGCCAGGATGCGATCGCGAGAGTTCGGGAGGCCATGGGAGCGACGGACCCGGTGAAAGCGGAGAAGGGCACGATTCGGAGCGAGCTGGGGACGTCGATTCAGGAGAATGCTGTGCATGGCTCGGATTCAGCTGCTTCGGCCGAGTTTGAGATAGGTTTCTTTTTTTCTAGGTTAGAGATTATGCAAACAGAAAGGAAAGGCTAGCGTGGCGGTACCGAAACGTAGGACATCACATGGAAGAAAGCGGATGAGGTCTTCACAGAAGGCGCTTGGCTCGCCATCCATTGTGAGCTGCCCGAACTGTAAAACTCCTAAACTTCCGCACGTCGTATGCCCCAAATGCGGTTATTTTGGCGGGGAGCAGGTGCTTGAGATCACCGAGAAGTAGTTTATGACAGGAGCCCCTATCGCACTGGACGCTATGGGGGGTGATTTTGCCCCACTGGAGGCGGTTAAGGGCGCCCTTCGCGCCTCGCGGGACTTCGGGATTGACGTGGTCTTGGTGGGGGACGGACCGAGGCTCAAGGCGCAGTTGGCCGATCTGGGAGAGAAGGAGAGCGAGAGGATAAGGGTCTGTCACGCTCCCGAGGTTGTGTCGATGACTGATGCGCCCTCGGTCGTCATTCGCGGCAAGAGGCGCTCTTCAATCCGTGTAGCCTCGAATCTTGTGAAGAGGGGTGAGGCGGCCGCTGTGGTGAGCGCGGGCAATACCGGTGCGACGATGGCAGCTGCCCGTTGCGAGTTTGGTCTTGCCAAGGGCGTGGAAAGGCCGGCGATTGCGCAGGTTTTCCCTAACCGGAAGCATGGGACAGTGGTTTTGGACCTGGGCGCGAACGTCGATTGCAGGATTAGCTATCTTGTGCAGTTCGGAGTGATGGGGAGCATCTATGCGAGCATAGTGTTCCAGAAGAGGAGGCCGAAGGTTGGGCTTTTGAGCATTGGGTCGGAGGACATCAAGGGGAACGAGTTCAGCCGGAGCGTGCTTCTGGCGATGCGGGAGGAGCCCGCAATCAATTTTGTTGGGAACATCGAGGGTCGGGACGTTTTCAAGGGCAATGTTGACGTTGTGGTCTGCGATGGGTTCGTTGGGAACATTGTGCTGAAGATAACGGAGGGCGTGGCCGCGATGGTCGTGGGCATGATGCAGGACGCGCTCTCGTCCAACGTGTTGAGCAAAGCGGGCGCTGCGTTGGTGAGGCCCTCCTTCAGGCAGCTTAAGAAGCGGATGGACTATGCTGAATATGGAGGCGCGATTCTCTTGGGCGTCAACGGCGTGTGTGTGATATGCCACGGTGGCTCGAACGCCAGGGCGATCAGAAATGCCTTGAAGAGGGCCCACGATTTCGCTGTCTCCGATATAGTTGAGCAGATAACCGAGAAGATGGAAGCTCGCCGCTCGGCGAGCTAAGGAGAGAGGATGGTTCAGGCAAGGATAACGAGCATCGGCAGCTATGTTCCAGAGCGAGTTGTGACAAACGAAGACATGTCGAAGATCGTCGATACGACCGACGAGTGGATAACAACGATGACTGGGATAAAGGAGCGGCATTACTGCTCGGATGATGAGGCCTCGTCCGATCTTGCCTATCGCGCATCGGTAATTGCGCTCGAGAGAGCTTCGGTGGCACCTGAAGATGTGGAGTGCATCGTCTTGGGAACGGCATCAGGCGACATGGCGTTTCCCTCGACCGCGTGCCTCACGCAGGAAAAGCTTGGCGCCAAGAACGCGATGGCATTCGACGTAGCCGCCGGCTGCGCCGGCTTTATCTGCGGTCTCTCGGTGGCCTCAAACTTCATAAAGGCCGGGCAATACAAAACAGTGCTCGTTATCGGCAGCGAGGTGCTTTCCAAGTTCACGGATTTCGAGGACAGGGCAACGTGCGTTCTGTTTGGCGATGGCGCCGGCGCTATCGTAGTTCAGGCGTCGGACGATTCGGAGCAATCGCGCATACTCAGCACTTATCTTAAATCTGATGGCTCTTACGGCGAGTCGCTGAAGTTGCCAGCCGGCGGCTCGAGAAACCCCGCGAGCGTGGAAACAATCAAGAAGCGGATGCACTACATCCACATGGATGGACAGACCACCTTCAAGATGGCCGTCAGGTGCATGGCTCAGGCCTCGAATTACGTTCTGCAAGAACAGGGCATGACGGTCGATCAGATGAGCCTGCTGTTCCCTCATCAGGCCAACTGGCGGATAATAGAAGCCCTTGTCAAGCGGCTGGGTTCGACAATGGACAAGATCATCCCCTCTATACAGAAGTATGGGAACACGTCGGCCGCCTCGGTACCGCTTTCGATTGACGATGCGCTGAGCGCTGGAATGCTGCAGAAGGGGGACCTGATCCTCCTGACGGCGTTTGGGGCTGGCTATGCGTGGGGTGCCTCGATCGTCAGGTGGTAGTCGGCTAACATAGGGGTTTCGCGATGCAGGGCAAGAACCTTCTATATTACGGCGATAACCTGGACATGCTGCGCGAGTTTCGGACCTCGTTCATTACGTAGGACGGATTCCCCAATCTGTCGATAGATGAAGGATGAGTTGGTACATAGAGGAGTGCGATAATGGAGAAACATCATTTTACGGTCATTGTGGAGCGGGAGGAGGAAGGCGGGTACCACGCGTTCTGCCCCGCTCTGAAAGGCTGCCACACCCAGGGCGACACGCTGGACGAGGCCCTCGCCAATGTCAGGGAGGCGATATCCGCGTATTTGGAGAGCCTTCGCGCGCATGGGGAGCCCCTCCCGCTGGAGGATATCTTCATCAAGCCGGTAGAGGTTGCTCTTTGAGCCCTAAGCTGCCCATTGTAACGGCCAGGGAAGTGGTCAGGGCAGCCTTGAAGGCCGGATTCGTCTTTGACCGTCAGAGAGGAAGCCACGCCGTTTACTACCGGGAGAGAGACGCGGCGAGGATAGTAGTGCCCATGCACGCTGGAAAGACCATCAAGCGTAAGACCTTGGCGGGCATCTTGGAGGATATAGGGCTGACTGTGGAAGAGTTCCGCGAGTTTTTGTGAGACACTCCCTGGCCAATTGGCCGAGAGCCGGCTGCGGAAGGCGCGGAGCAGATAAGCGCCAAGAGCGGACGTTCCGCCCGCCACGAAGCTGGGGTAGTCTTAGCTGAAAAGCTGCACGATTACCCTTTCCAGCCACTCCGCCGTGCGTTGGCCTCGCAATCGGCTTTGTTCTTATAGCCTTGTGTTG
>CAZKNE010000276.1:0-3781 GCA_964554005.1 uncultured bacterium
CCGGTGCTATCAACCATACGTTACTTCAGGGATGAATACGACGCACATATCGAGGAGCGAAGATGCCCAGCCGGCTTCTGTAAGGCGCTCATAACCTACAGCATCCTGAGCGATAAATGTGTGGGCTGTGGCGCGTGTGCGAGAGTCTGCCCGACAGGCGCGGTATCCGGGGAGAAGAAGCAGGCTCACAGGATCGACACGCAAAAGTGCATCAAATGCGGCGCGTGCAGCGAGGTCTGCAAGTTCGACGCGGTCCAGGTTCGTTAGGAAGGAGGAAGAGGGTGCCGACGTTGACGATCGACGGCATTGAGGTTGAGGTTGAAGAAGGCGTTATGGTGCTTTCGGCGATAAGGTCCCTTGGTATCGAGATACCAACCCTCTGTCATCAGGATGGGTTATCTCCCTACGGTGCTTGCAGGCTCTGCATCGTTGAGATAGAGGGCATGCGCGGCTTCCCCGCATCGTGCAGCACCCCCGCTAAGGACGGGATGGTCGTCAGGACAAACACGCCTCGGGTTCAGCAGCTCAGACGCGCCGTCCTCGAGCTCATTCTGTCGGAGCATCCCAGCGGCTGCCTCCTATGCGAGCGAAAGCAGGAGTGCGAGGAGTTCAGAGGCCATGCAGGCAAATCCGGGGTCGTAACCGGCTGCATGTTCTGCCCCAAGCGGGACGACTGCGAGCTGCGGGAGCTGGTGGAGAAGGTAGGCCTCTCAGAGATCAGGTTTGAGCCGATCCACAAATCGCTGCCGGTTGAGCGGCTGGACCCGTTCTTTGACCGGGACTATAACCTCTGCGTTCTCTGCGGTAGATGCGTGCGGGTCTGTCAAGAGGTGCGAGGCGCTGGCACGATTTCGTTGATAAACCGCGGCCACGAAACTAGGGTGAGTACGGCGTTCAATGCGCTTCATCTCGACATGAGCTGCCAATTCTGTGGTGCCTGCGTTGACGTCTGCCCCACTGGCGCTCTCTCTGACCGAACGAGCAAGTGGGAGCCGCAGCCCGAGGAGATGGTCCGCACAACTTGTTCGCTGTGCCCGGTCGGATGCGGTATAAAAGTGGGAGTGGCGCAAGGTCGCGTCGTCAAGTCAGTCGCGGCAGAGGATGATAGCGTAAGCGCCGGCCAGGTCTGCGCTCTGGGCAGATTCGCCATTCAGGAGCTCACCAACACCAGGGAACGCGTCTCAGTGCCGCTCGTCAGGAGATTCGAGAACCTCCTCAAGTCCTCTTGGGATGAGGCGATACCTGTTGCGGCAGATGGTCTGGCCAAGTTCAAGCCCTCCGAGAGGGCCTTCATCTTCCCCAGATCGGTCACGCTCGAGGAGGCCCTCGCCTTTTCGAGATTCGCAGACCAGGCGCTTAAGACCCAGAACGTATCATCCCTATCCCCGCCGCAGAAATGGCAGCTTTCCGATGCGAGCCTCTCCTCACTTCAAGAGGGCGACTGCGTCCTGCTTTTGGGCGCCGACCTGATGCAGACGCACCCCATCCTCGGCCTCAACGTCAAGCGCGCCACCGACAGGGGAGCGAGGCTCGTGATTGCCGATACCGTCTCAACCTTCCTCGACAAGTTCGCCTCGGCAAAGATAGCCACTGGGCCCACAGGCTACGTATCGGCTGTGGCGGGTCTGGTCAAATCCCTCTTGGATGCGGGCGACACAAAGCGCTACGAGGAGGTTGAAGGGTTTGAGGAACTTGCCGGATGGGCCTCTCAGGTCAGCTTTGACGATTTAGTCTCTGCGGGAGGCACTGACGCAGGAGGCCTCAAGAAAGCCGTCGAGATGCTGAGCTCCTCGTCGAACGTGCTGGTCATTGTAGGCCCGGAGGTTGGTTCTGATGCCACAAGCGAGCCGTTCACGACTGCGGTCAATGACCTCCGGCTATTGCTTGGCGCAGGGGGCCGGCGGTGCGAGGTCATCCATGCGGATACGAGAGCTGATTTTGATGCTGATTGGCTCAAGACAGTTCAAGGTATCGAGTCAGGACTTGTCAAAGCGCTTGTTATGGTTGGCGACCTTGTGCCGGAGCTCGGTCCGGAGGGCAAGAATTTGCTCGGCCGCCTCGATTTCCTCGTCGTCATCGACAGCCATCGGGGCTCTTACTTGCCTTACGCTGATGTTGTTCTGCCTTGTGCTTTCGTGACGGAGCAGGACGGGACCTACACAGCGATGGATGGCACCAAGCGAGAGATCAAGCCTGCTGTCAGACCGCTTGGCCACGCCAAGCCCGGCTGGGTGGTCGTTTCGCTGCTTGCCAAGGCCCTCGGCACGGATTTTGGCTGGGAGGATTTGGAGTCGATCAGGCGCGGTCTAGATGCAGATGACAAACAAGGCGCTGACCTCGGCGAGACGCGGCCCGCTGTTCTTGCGCCGTTCGAGTTATGCGCCGTCGCGAGACCCTCTAGCGAATGGCCTTTGGTTCTGGTTAATCGGCACAATTCACATCTTTACAACGGGCATCGCATCGGTGGTCTCGTGCCCGGGATCGGCGCTTTGGATGATGGGTGTTTGCGGGTTTCTGGGGAGATACTGGTTGAGCTCGGCCTCAAGGACCGGGACGAGATTGAGATAGTCGCTGAGCACGGTCAGGTGGTCGCAGAGGTTCGTGCGGATGCGACCGTTCCGAAGGGGCTTGCCGTCTCGCGATGGTCGGCGAACGATCCTCGGCTGTTGGGCCTGCTTGGGGTTGAGGCCGTCTGTTTGGGGCGCAATTCTGTTCCAGTGAGGATTGAAGGTATCAGAAGGGATAGCGATGTATAGGATCGTCGAGAAACACGAGATAGCGCCGAACACACACTTTGTGAGGGTCGCGGCGCCTCATGTGGTTTCTAAAGCAAGGCCTGGGCAGTTTGTTATCGTGATGGTTGATGAGCGTTCCGAGCGGATTCCTTACACACTGTCGGGCTGGAACGAGGCGGACGGAACGATCACGTTTGTGTTTAATGAGGTGGGGCGCTCCACTCGCAAGCTGGTTGATTGCAGGGAGGGTGATTCGATCTACTCGGTCGTTGGGCCGCTGGGAGTGCCGCTTGAGATCGGCAAGGTTGGGACGGTGGTCTGTGCGGGCGGGTGTTACGGGATTGGTGCAATAGTTCCAGTGGCGAGGGCTTTCAGAGAGGCCGGCAATCGGGTCATCTCGATCATCGAGGCAAGGACGGCGTTTCTGCTCTATATGGAGCAAGAGAACAGAAAGGTCTGCGACGAGCTGATCGTGGCCACCGGAGACGGGTCTCGTGGAATGAAGGGCTTTGCGCCTGATGCGATCAAGATGCTGATGGAGCGTGGCGAGGCGATTGACGAGGTCGTGGCGATGGGCTGCACATTCATGGCGAAGTTGGTCTCGGACGCTACGCAGGATAGGCAGATCAAGACGGTAGTGAATCTGTCCCCGATCATGGTTGATGGGACGGGGATGTGCGGTTGCTGTCGGCTCGAGGTGGGCGGTGAGACGAAGTTTGCGTGCGTGGATGGTCCGTTTTTTGATGGACACAAGGTTGACTGGCAAGTTCTGTCAGCGCGCAGCGCAGCGTATTTTAGGCAGGAAAGGGACTCTGTGGAGTATTCGTATGCGGAGGTGGGTCGATGAGCGAGCAGCCAAAGAAACCCAAGAAGCCAGTTTTCAAGATGGTCCCGATGCCTGAGCAGCCGCCCGAGGTCCGCAGGCACAACTTCAAAGAGGTCCCGCTGGGCTACTCGCGTGAGCAGGCGATGGCGGAGGCGAGCCGCTGCCTTCAGTGCAAGAGTCGGCCGTGCGTTTCGGGATGCCCGGTCGGCATCGATATCCC
>CAZKNE010000277.1:0-1164 GCA_964554005.1 uncultured bacterium
CGACTTTCACCCTTGCGACCCCGAGTTTGAGACGTTCGTCTGATTCGCCCTCGCGCTGAACTGCTTGAGCAGTGCTCTGAGCAAAGGGCTGGGGCAAGAAGAGATCTAGCTCTGTCGATTCTTTTGAAGGCGGATATTGAAACTGCTTCGAGAAGATCAGGTGCAGGCTCGAGACAGCCAACAGGAGAATAAGCAGTGCGATCGTTATTCGATTGTCCATCCCCAAACATCCTTATGCTCATTTGACAAGGATATGCTTATTTAAGCTAACCACTTGATCCTGCTGGACATAAGGGAACCATTATAGTAAGCACAATGCAATAATGAGTTGCTATTTGACAAGCGAGTGTTGAGCAGATGCGTCCTTCGGCTCCTCGCCAATCTGCTATGTGCGGAGCGAAGGCGAGTCATTGCACTATATGTTGTGCATACAATTTGTGAGAATGAGAAATCTTGGGTGGTATAGACATGAACGCCTCGCCCTCCGACATGATGCGGTGCGGTATGTCTCGACGTTGTCGGGAGCAGCAGCCTCGGTCCTATGCATTGTTAGCCGGCACGGCGGCAGTTGCGCTCGTGCTCCTGCTCTTCCTTGCCGGCGAGCTTTATGCAACCACGGATGACGCCGAGACCTACCAGGTCGCAGTTGGGGCTCTAAAGGACCAGCTGTGGCAGACCGCCGCGGACCAGTTTCGCGCGCTGCTTCGCGACCGGCCTCACGTGAAATACGCACCGTCGGCCACATATTATTTGGGCTTTTGCAGTTTTCAGATTCGGGACTTCAAAGGGGCCAAGAGGTATCTCAAGTCCTATCTGTCCAAATGGCCTCGCGGAGAGTTTGCGCAGCCGGCCAAGTATTACCTTGGGCGCAGTTTACTCGAGAGCGGCCGACCGAAAGAGGCGAAGCCCTTGCTGCGGGAAGTCGCATCTGGCAAGGGCAGTCTTGTGAACGCAGCAAAGTTCTGGCTGGGCAGAGCTTCTCTTCAGATGGCCCAGTGGTCGCAGGCGGCCAAATTGTACACCGAAGTCGTCGAATCTGGGGACACACGATACGTTGAGAGTGCCATTTACGAGCTTGGAAGGGCGTTCGCGAGCGGAGAGGAATATGCTAAATCGGTGGAGGCAGTCCGGCCTCTACTGAAGCAGACAAAGAATGCTGCTTTG
>CAZKNE010000277.1:1174-3760 GCA_964554005.1 uncultured bacterium
AGGCACGGCTGCTGCTAGCAGACGATCTGTTGAGCCTCAAGATGTATGACGAGGCAATCAAGGAGACTCGCAAGATAGTCAGCGCCGCTCCTGCTTCCTCGCCTCTCCACAATAAGGCCTTGGCTCTACAGGCCAAGTCATTGCGACTCTTGGGACATCTGAAGACTGCGATAGAGGTATTCAGGATGTATCTGAAAGAGGCGCCCGATTCTCAGCGTGCTGCGTGGGCCGCTCAGAACATCATCGAGTGCCTGGTTTCATTGGGTAACTGTCAGGAAGCGAGCCAAGCGATGCTTCTTTGGGCGAACATGTTGCCTCAGGATGTGCTCGGTGATGTTGGAGTGGAGATAGCGTGCTGCTACTCGGCTTTGGGGGACGAGGCTTCCGCCGTCAAGACGCTAGAGTCCATTCTGAACCGCGTGCAGTCGGCGCGACTCAAATTGCCAGTCGCGGTCAAATTGGCCGATTCCTATTTTAGGTCTGGTGAGTTTGCCCAGGTGGTTTTGCTGCTTTCGCCTATGCTGGGAAGAGGGATTCTGTCTCAAGACAAGGAGGTAGCTGCGGCCGCTTTACTTCTGGTTGGTGCCTCGCACGAGAAGCTTCGTAGTTTCGATGAGGCCAAGAGCGCCTACCGACTTCTTTTGAGCCTCAATCCCGGCCGCGAGCTGAGATGGGACGCGGCGCTAAGGCTGAGCAATGTCCTCATCGAGCACGGCAATCTTGGGGACGCCAAGACCATGCTCTGGCGAATGGGCTCTGAGTCTCCTCTGGACGTGCGTTTCGCAAACACTGTCGCCAAGCTGGTCGAAGCGCTGCGAGACCGGGGGCAGTCTCGAGGCGCGTTTTTGGTTGCTCGTGATGCCGTTGAGCGCCTTTGGTCGTCCGGGGCCAAAGACCAGCATGCTGATGAGAGCGTTGGAGATGCTTTTCTGACTGCGCTCTCGGGCCGTCACCTTTGCGATATTATTCTCGAGATTGCCAAGATGCCGCCGGGCGATTCTGGTGAGGCGCTGCGGGCAAAATTACTTCTTGAGGCCGGCGAATGTTGGTTCATTTCCGGGGAGGATGCGAGTGCGAGCACGATTTACACGCGTTTCGTCCGAGAGTTTCCCCAGTCGCCCGAGCTCTATGTTGTGCTTGGCAGGCTCGGCACGATAGCCTTCCGAGCCGGGGATTTCACGGAAGCGGCTAGGCGGTTCGAGTCCGCAGCCCGCAAAGCCCGGCCTAGCAAGGCGTGCGAGCTGCTATACATGGCTTGCGAATCGCTATTCAGGCTGGGGAAGCTTGACGACGCGCTGCGAGGCTTTGAGCAGGTGATCAGCTGTGGCGACTGCCAGGGCCGCGTCGTTCAAAATTCGTATCTGAAATGTGGGATGATCAGTGAGGAGTTTGGGGACTTCAAGAAGGCTAGATCAGCGTATTCGGCCTGCGCATCGATGGCGTTTGACAAGACAGCGGCTTCGGTCGCCAGGGCCAGACTGGCGCGATTGGGCGCTTAACCCTATCACACACAGGGCGGTGTTTGCATACACCAGCCAACTCTAGAATAGATGACGCTGTCCCGCTAAGAGTCTGGCCAAAGACCGGGACCAGGAGGGGCCTGCGCTAGGCATAATGCCCAACGGAGCTTAATCTCGCGCCCTTTTGGGGCAAGACGTAACCTCGCACATACCCCTCAAAGTCCCCTCCAAGAACACGAACAACCAAGACACAGCCGCCTCACGACGCAGAACTAAGATGTCCAGCTATGCCTGTAAAACTTGCTTGCTGGGTTAGAAGCCGTGGTCCTGATCAAGAGGTGGAACTACGAATCCACCAGCGGATATTTGGTTGTAGATAACCGTGTAAGCCTGAATGTGGCCGCCATCGTCCAGTCGGAATTTGATGTACCCGAATATCGCGCTAACCGACAGCCAGTGCCCCACGCCTTGGAACGTACAAAACGTCTCCTGCTCACCCGGCCTTATGCTAAACATGTCCACAAGTGTGTCAGAGCAGAAGTTGCCATGGACATCGCAGAAACGAATGTACAACGTGTCGTAATTGTCCTCCGACCCGTTCACAAACACAATCAGCGTGTACCACATGTCAACCGATTGCCAGTATGGGATCAGGCCTCTACCGTTGGCGTCTTCCCACGTGGCAAACGAAACCGCAGATAGCAAGATAAGCGCCAAAACAAGCAGAATCAGCCTCTTCATCTGCCTTTAGAACCTCCCTTCACTTTAGTATTACATCACTCCAACTTGTCAATCTGAACCCTCACCTAATCTATATTAGCACAACCCCCAAACAAAATAATACACAAATTTTACAGAGAATCAAAGCGCATTCTTTATCTTTTGTTTCCCACGTCAAGAAACCACCGGACGTGGCAAGCAGTCTGTGGCTCGTGCGCCTTGCCGCAAGGGCGACAATGAACCAAGGGCCGCCATCGCGACGAGGACTGGCATAAGCGGCGTTCATCTGGACCAGATGCCGCGACTCTTGTCTCTTGCCTGGCGCTCAAAACGCCTAAATCTCGTTCTGTATCTGCCGTTGGGTGGGATGTGATAGGCCTTGGCTAATCCTGCCTTGACAAGCTCG
>CAZKNE010000278.1:0-3736 GCA_964554005.1 uncultured bacterium
AGCTGGCCTGCCTGGCATAAAGCCAAAGCTCCTGAACTCCTTTCCTGAAAAAATAAACCCCTCCGGAGGCAATGCTCTCCTCAGCAACAGCCTCAGCTAACCTCTGTAGGCTACTTCTGAAACGATCAACTGCGCTCAAGAGAACGAACCCAGTGTCCATCACGACTCGGTGTATCCCATCCTATGAAAGTCGCTGCAAACGGCGATCGCGCCGAAACCGTCGCTCGTGCGCAGGCCCAGACCAGCGTCTTGGGCAGCCTCAAGCTTCCGGTAGAGCTCCTCCTTCGCTGCGCCACTAACTCTGCTCTCAAACAGGCAGACGCTCCCACGCCGAATCGTAGGCATTAGCCCGCGAGGAGCCTGAGAGGCCGCGTTCCAACCACCTATTGAACCAAACCTCAGATACGGCAAGACCTCTTTGGCAAAAATGCCGGCCTCGGACAGCTGCTTTTCCAGGACTGTCCCGTCGCCACTGTCCCAAAATGACCATCTTGGCAGCACGAGGTCAGACATAAGCAAGATCGAAAAGAACACCCGGCCCTCCCTCTCAATCTCATCGCCTATTGATCTCGCCCCGTCCCAGAGTCTTCCCCATCTCAAAAGCTCCGCCATAATCGCTGCGTTGAACCGCAGAACAGCCTCACGGACATTGGCCCTTGCCGGAGGCGCCACGAGCATCAACGAGAGCCGGCCAAAGCCCCGGCTGCGCAGTGCACCGACGCTGAACTTCTCCACCGCCAGCCTCTTGAGAGCTTCCTTCGCCATCGGCCGCAGTTTGCTAATCCTCCCGGCGAACACGACTCCGGGGTGCAAGAAGGAGACGGTGTGACGGCTTCCCAAGACGGCTCTTCTCTCGCTCCCTCCCACTGGACAGAATGAGGCAACATCACTCCTAGCAGAGACGAGTTTATTGTTGAAGAGAACCCGTGCCTCACCATCTTGGAGCACATCGTCCACTCTCCTGTCAAGGCTCTGCCGAACGACGTAGGGAAGGCCGTTCGTGTAACATTCGCGAAGAACGAAATCTCGAATGAGCATGTCCGGCAGCTTGTCCCCGACCTCATCCTCGTTGTTCGGCTCTGGACGGGGCCAGATTGCTGAATATGGCAGAACAAGAAGAGGCTGAAGCG
Organism: uncultured bacterium; assembly: GCA_964554005.1. Taxonomy (GTDB): domain Bacteria; phylum B130-G9; class B130-G9; order B130-G9; family B130-G9; genus B130-G9. The sequence goes on from CAZKNE010000278.1 coordinate 1,131, forward strand.
GCGTGCTCTTGTCGGGTAAGGACACCGAGTCGTTGTGGCCGAGCGGCAGACAGTCGGAGAATGAGACCGAGGGGGCAACAAACGCGTTTGCCATCTCCGGCTCGATGGCGCCCAGGTTCTCAAGCCGCTTCACCTGCTCGTAAAAAGCTGCCTTCACGACCGGGCCTGGCAGATAGTCGAGGGTCTGCCGATGCCATTTTCCTACGGGCGCCCTCGCCACGCACAGCGGCCCTTCGCTGACGAGGACTATGCCGACCTCATTGCCCTCCGCGTCAAGAGACGCAACCGTGGAAGGCATCTTGGCCTCGGCCGCCTCTTGCATCTTAACCTCGAGTGAGCAGAAGCCCATGCCCTGGGCCTTGCCACCGCCCAGCGTCCTAACCGTCCTCACGGCCGAAAGCAAGAGCTGAGTCTCATCAGGAGAGAGCAGATGCAGCGAGACGAGCCTCGCCTCAAATGTGAGCGGCCCGAACGTCCGGGTGGCGTCACCAGGGCGAGCACCGGCTTGTTCTGAACCCTCAAAACGCCGGCCACGCCTCTTCCACGCCGCCGCTCCTTCGGCGCTGTTGTTCTTCCCCAGCAACGTCCCTCCCTCAAAAAGCACTTTGCCGGGAGCATGACGCTGGCCAAAAATGGCGCAAATAGGGCAGGGCTTGGTCTCGCAGGTCTCAAGTCTCTCATCTTGAGTGCAGTGTGCGATCCCCTTGAGGTCCAGAAGCTTCTCCGCAGCGCGCTTTATGGCGCCTTTGAGCGTGGAGCCTGATATGTAGGGAAGAGCGCTTCCATGCCCCGTTCTTAAAGATGGAAGCGAAGCGGCAGACGTAAACCGCACGGTTAGCGCTATTTCAATGAGAGCCTTGTTGTTCATGCCAAAACCTTCTCGCTGTCGCCCGAGAGCGCGCTTGCCACCGCGTCACGGACAAGGACGCCAACAGGCGCCTGGAGCCGCTCTGCGGAAGCAGCTAGGCGTATATTCGCGCTCCCGCCTACCCCGGAGGCTGCCAGCCGCCGGATGAGAGCATTGCGGAGCATCTCAAGGCATCGGCCAGAATCATCCCTTCTGACGATTAGCAGCGCCTCAGACGGAGAGAGTTTATTGATAACACAGGAGTTCGAGAGCGACTCTTCAACCTCCTTTATGGCTTCCTCTACGGCCTTCTGCTGCTCTCGTGCGGCGCGTATGGCGGCCAGGGCGGAAGATGGCTCGGCAAACACAGAGAACGGATCACAGCCCACAAAAACCGCGGCGAGGCTGTCCGGGCTGCTCAAAAATGACTGGCCATCGAGCCTCTCTGCGTTTTCGAGGAGCTTTGTGCCAACAGAGACCTTCCAGTTACACGGCTCGCACAAGCGACGGTCCTCCGAGAGATTAAAGCTCGCCGGACGAGCATAGCACTCTGTGCAGTGTGCCAGCAGGCCGAACGCCTCGTACCGGTTCTGAACTGGGGCAACTGGCCGCTCTAGAAGGCGATCAAGCATGGCGAAGTTGGCAAGCTCCGTAAACTGTTTCCTCTTGGCGAATGCCCTCCATAAGGCATTTTGGTCATGCGCCATGCCCGGTCGAACCTCAAAGCCGAAGATACCTAGGCCCTCGGTGCCATGTTGCTCGACATCAGACACAAAATCGCCGAACCATCTCTCCCTCGCTCGATAGCCAAAGGCTATCTCGATGGGATAGGTCTCAATCCTCTTGCACCGAGCCGACGATGACAACGTCGCCACGGCGACGAACCTCGAAATCGCGTCGCATATTGCCGGAGCCGCCGCCGAGGGGGCTATCATTAGCCCCTGCGTGCACGTGTTCACCAGGAGGCAATCATCGATAAGTCGCGCAGCGACAAGCAGCGATTCGTCAGGCGAGGCGCGCAGATGGCAGTGCTTGCTGAGCTGCCCGAGCGGCTGGTCCAAGGACATTGCTCCCCTCAAGAGCCAAGCGCCGCCCAGGACGGCGTCTAGAGACGCCGGCTCGCACAGGTAATTCCAGGCGTCGTCCATCCGAAAAACGATCAAACAGACCGGCGCCGGGGCGCTTTGGCCAAAAAGCGATTCAGAAAGTCTAGTAATGATGTGATCTTCGAGGTTGAAGCTTGGATCGTTCACTGGACACAACGATGGGTTACAGGATAGAGCAGCCAGCAGAAACAGGCGATGGAGTACATCATCCGAATTGAGAATCGTCTCGTAATCCAGTCCGTTCTCAAGCTCCAGACGAAAACGTTGCCATTGCGCCGCGAACGCGTCGGCTTTTGGGAGCCGAAATCCTCGGGAGTCAGTAAGCTGCATCTGTGCTGCCAAGCTATAAGCTAGACCAAACAATGATCCACCATAATTAAGTTATCAAAGCCTTAAGTGGCGCACCGGCAAGAGGAAAGACACGGCCTCTTGCGAGGGCTCAAAACTAGACAATTGACAGCTAAAGATCAAGCGGAAAGTTACGATAAGGATAACTCGAGGTTGTGTGGACGTGCAGATGTTGCATACTAGTTCTTGCTGTTGAGAAGGAGGAAGGCATGACTGTTTCCTTGCAGTATATCCATAGGGTGTATGGCAACAGACTGCGCAAGATCGACCGAAGCACCGCACTCCGGAGAGAGGAACGCCGACCG
>CAZKNE010000279.1:0-3734 GCA_964554005.1 uncultured bacterium
GATTGTATCGCTGTCTTGTCCGCCGCCACAAGCCCGTCAACACCGAACGCCTCTACCGTGAACGAGGCCACAAGCGTCCCAAGCACCTGGGCATTCTTGAGCGCCTCGTTCGTGCGCCAGTCAGGTTGCTGGTCAAGATAGCCAAAGAAGGCGCCAGCAAACGAATCGCCCGCGCCAGTCGGATCGACGAGCTTGCGAGTCCCGAAGGCCGGCAGCACGAACGCGCGATCCTTTGTGAACAGGATCGAACCATACTCACCCCGCTTGCAGACGACAACTGCCGGCCCCAGCTCGAGGCACTCAGGTCCCGCCGCCCAGACGTTCCCCTCATTCAGCAGCTGGCGCAGCTCATCCTCGTTTATAGTCAAAATATCCACCTGCTTCAGAGCAGTTATCAGCGAGTCCCTCTTTATATCGATCCAGAGATTCATCGTGTCAAGGCCTACCAACCGCTCGCCAGGTCCCAACGAGGCCAGCACCCCCCCTTGAAGATCGGGATCGATGTTCGCAAGAAAAACTGTCTCGCACGCCCGATAATTCTCGGGGACCTGCGGCGAGAAATCGGCGAAGACATTTAGGTGCGTTGCGAGCGTCTCTCGGTCGTTCATATCGTCCGAATACCGACCCGCCCACCGAAACGTCTCGCCCGGCGCCACAACGAGGCCAGAAACGTCGCTGTATCTTCCAAGTAAATCTATATGCTCTTGGCCGAAGTCCTCGCCTACGACGCCCACAAGATTAACGTCAGTGAACTTCGATGCGGCTATCGAGAAATAAGTCGCTGACCCGCCCAAAAGATCATCTCGCCGACCAGCGCGCGTCTCAACGGCATCGAAGGCAACGGAGCCTACAACTGTAATTGACAACGAAACACCTCCTCAAATGAACTGCAAATACGAACCTACAAATACTCCTTGATCAGAAGACCGAGCCGCTCACGAATCTCACCTGAAATGTGCTCCCGACCCGTTATAATCGCGCTTTTCAGCGCCTCGCGACATCCGCACCTCCGGGCAGCGTCAATCCGCGACACCACGTCTCTTATCACCGCCATTGCGTTGCCCACATTCTTATTCAGGTTCGCGATGACCTCCTGAATAGTTACCTCCTCGGTCGCATCACGCCAGACGTCGTAGTCCGTAACGCAGGCGATCGTCGCATAGCACATCTGCGCCTCGCGGGCAAGCCTCGCCTCCTGCACGTTCGTCATGCCGATAACGTCGAAGCCGAGCTGTCTGAACACGTTTGACTCGGCCCGTGTCGAGAACTGCGGGCCCTCGATGCAGACGTAGGTGCCGCCATCGTGAACGCGAACACCCACGCGCTTGCATGCCTCAACTAAGAGACCTCGCAAAACAGGGCAAAATGGCTCCGCCATCGACGTATGCGCCACGATGCCGTCCCCAAAGAACGTGCCAATTCGCCTATATGTCCGGTCGAACAACTGGTCGATGATGACGAAGTCCAGCGGCCTTATCTCATCCTTAAGGCTGCCCGTCGCCGTAACCCCGAGCACCGCATTGACACCGAGGCTTTTGAGCGCGTAGATGTTGGCGCGGAAGTTGATCTCGCTGGGCATTATTCGGTGGCCAACACCGTGCCTCGGCAGAAAGGCCACCCTGACGCCTTCGAGCGTTCCCAAGACCAGCTCGTCGGAGGGTTTGCCGAATGGCGTGCTCACCTCGACCCGCTCGACGTCTGTCAGACCCTCCATCCTGTAAAGCCCGCTACCACCTATGATCCCAACTGTTGCCCGAACCATCTATCCCTCCAAACTGGGTAATCCCTAACGCAATCTCGTGCTCCAAATGCGCCTGAGCAACGCGCAGACAGGACGCTTACGATAGGCTTGGCCACGCACGTTGTCAAACCCCCCTCGATATAGGTGTGACTCTAGATTGATTGTAGGTGCTATATTCATTCCATCATCTTGCCAACATCGTCGCCGAGCATTTGATTCAACGACGCGAGTGTCTCGACGATGCCGTTTGGGCCCGCGGAGAGGCACCACACGTGATTGCTCGGCTTTGTACCGCCGGGGAAGCCCGAGACTGAAACGACGTAAGCGTGGCCCCACGGGTCCTGCTCCTCACGAGGTAGATAAGGCCCGTTCCAACCATCGAAGCGGCCGTAAGTATGCTTGAAATAGTCATACCATGCCTTTTTCTCGGGCCCGTCAGAGACCAGGTATGAATGTAGGTTCTCCTCTCTCTCTCCCCACGAAGCCTTCGCGTTAGCGACGAATTCGGGCAGCCGACCCGCGTTCCCATACAGGTAATCCACGCGCACATCCTCGTCGTCGGCGCCTCGGACGGGCCACTTGGACACATCCCTGTGGAACGCCTCTATCGCTGTCGCTATGTCCCCGCAGTCGCGCAGCGCCCTGGAGACCTGATTCTCCCAAGCGCCCCTAGCGACCTTGTCTTCTGCTATCGTGCGGCCCATCGCGCCCTCTTGCCGCAGCGACTCGCCCAGCTGCTCTCTCTGTTCGTTCATCTTGGCAACTTGCTCGCGTGTCTCGTCCACGATTCCAAAGCGGTCTATCTTGCCGCCTGAAGTGGGTGAGCCCCCGGAACCGGTGATGTAGTAAACGACTATGGCGATTACAGCGGCCGCGACCAACACGGACAGAACCAACCCGCCTGTCACCCGACCGCAAGTATCCCGTGCCATTATTCACACCTGCTTTCTTCCGAGATTATCGTTGACTCCTCTCCCCAGCAAACCGCGCCGCTGACATATTCGAGGACTCACTACTATCGTCCTATGGACTGAAGAACTCAAGTGAGATACTATCACAATCCGATGAGCACGAAGATCGACCCAATCACGCTGGAGGTGTTTCGGAACCTATTCTCTTCCGTAGCGGAGGAGATGGGCGAGTCGCTGGTTCGGACGGCTTTCTCGGCGAACATCAAGGAGCGCCGGGACCTCTCGGCGGCGGTCTTTGACAGTGATGGAGAGATGATCGCACAGGCATCGCACATTCCTGTGCATTTGGGCGCAATGCCGGCATCCGTGAGAGCGGCCATTGACCAGGGAGCGATGGCCCCTGGCGATATTGTCATGCTTAACGATCCATTCTGCGGCGGGACCCACCTGCCTGACATAACGTTTGTTGCGCCTGTCTTCGTCTCGGATGGTCAAGAGCCGGACTTCTACGTCGCCAACAGAGCTCATCACGCGGACGTCGGCGGTTCGATGTTTGGCTCGATGCTGGTCGCGACCGACATATATCAAGAGGGTGTCCGCATTCCGCCGGTGCACATCGTTCGGGCTGGCGAGGTGCAGCACGACGTGCTTTCGCTCTTCATTGCGAACGTGAGGACACCGCGGGAGCGCAGGGGCGATATTGAGGCGCAGACCGCATCGATCAGAACTGGCATCAGGCGGCTCGAGCAGATCGTCGCGAGGCACGGCATCAAGATGACTAAAAGATACGCCGGTGCGCTTCAGTTCTACTCCGAGAAGGTTACAAGGGCAGCGCTGTCGGAGATTCCGGACGGCGTTTATGAGTTCGAGGACTTCCTCGACAACGATGGCATATCGGACAGGGCGATACGCATCCGGGCCGCGGTCAAGGTGGACGGAAGCGATATCGAGGTGGATTTCTCGGGCACGGATTCTCAGGTTGCTGGGAGCGTGAACGCGAATCTGGCGGTAACGATGTCTGCGGTTTACTACGTCATTCGTTGTCTTGTGAGGCTGGATATCCCGTTCAACGCGGGGTGCAT
>CAZKNE010000280.1:0-3732 GCA_964554005.1 uncultured bacterium
CATTATTTATGACGACTTTCAGATCCCTGGGCAGGGCTTGAGGCTGAATTTCAACCCTCAAGGCGGTGTTGGCGCTCAGTTTGACACCTTCTCAGGCCGAACTTTTTACACGGTTTTCTCGATCAAGCATATCTCCAATGGTAGCATTAAGGCCGAAAACGCTGGCATCAACGCGGTTGCTTTTACGATTGGGCGCCTCTTTTAGGATGCAAGCGCTCCGATCCCGCCTGCCGATGGCCGGGAAGACGAGCGATGTAGCAGTTTTGCAGAATCGCCAAAACAGCGTTTCACGAGCACTGGAGCGGCTTCGGGAGAATCTGGACTCGTGCAAGCTCTGTCCGCGGGCGTGCGGTGTGGACCGCGCCTCGGGCGAGCGCGGCTATTGCCGGGCGGGCGCTCGCGCAAAAATCTTCCGGTTCGGGCCACACATCGGCGAGGAACCTCCGATCAGCGGCACGAGAGGCTCTGGCACGGTCTTTTTCTCGCATTGCACGATGAGGTGCATCTTTTGCCAGAACTACCGCTTCAGCCAACAGGACCGGGGCAAGGAGGTGAGCGCCGAGGAGCTTTGCGAGGTGTTCTTGTCTCTTCAGACGGCTGGATGCCACAACCTGAACCTTGTTACGCCCACCCATTTCCTTCCGCAAATACTCGAAGGGCTGAGGATGGCGCTTGCGGCCGGTTTTGACCTTCCGATCGTCTATAACGCGAGCTCATACGAGAATACGGATACCATCGAGTCGCTTGATGGAATGGTGGACGTATATCTTGCCGATGCGCGATATGCCGATGAACGGCTGGCTCAAGAGTATTCCGAGGCGGCCAACTACGTCACCCGTTCTCGACAGGCTTTAAGGGCGATGTGGCGTCAGTGTGGACCTCTCGTGTTGGATGAGGAGGGCATCGCTCAAATGGGCCTCATAGTAAGACATCTCGTACTTCCGGGTCATCTGAACGATACGAGGCGCGTGCTGGAGTGGATTGCGAAGAGCATCTCGACTGACGTGGCGGTCAGCCTGATGGGCCAGTATCGCCCATGGCACAGAGCAGTCGGCCACCGAACGCTTGGCCGCAGGCTCTCTCTGAAAGAGTATGACGAGGCGCTCAAGGTCGCGCAGTCGCTCGATTTCGCGACGCTCTTTGTGCAGAGGCCTGATTCGGACTTCCCAGAGGAGTTGTTCGGGGACAAGATGGGCAGCAGCTGGTAGGCATCGCAGGCCGCTCGGGTCTGTGCCTATACACTGGCGAGCGTTCTCTCTTTATATAGCCGGCCCCGGCCTTCCCCTGCGATCAATCCCCGAGGCCAAGAACGATGACCATGAATTGCGAGTGTTGTGGCGGGAAGACAATCGCGACAGAAATGAGAAAGCATTGGCTCCACGGCTGGCAATAAGTTGTGGAGAATGAGTAGGCCGGTCGCATCGGGACAACAATCGCTAGGAAAACTGGCTTAGCCAACGATAAGTATTGCTGCGGCGTGGAGGGTTTTGTGGTTTGATCTTCCATATATTATTCTTGGAGTGAGATGCACGGGAAGGAGTTATTCGGGGAGCGCGTTTGCCTAGTGCTCGTGCTCGTTATTGCCGTTGCTATATCGGCAGCGGGAAGCGACCTCTCAAGCCAGCTGCGAAGTAACAAGGCACAGCTTGATTCGCTCGTTTTGGCTGCGAAACTTTTGGAGCAACAGCTTGCCCAGGTTGTTACCCGGCTTGAACTGGTCTCGGAGCAATACGTGCTGCCAGAGAACCAGCATCCGCCGGAAGGGTCAATTGATTGGTTAGGCTCGGACCTATTGACCTCCGAGTTCGTTCAGCTTGTCCTTTGGGTGAACGACAAGGGCGGCGTGTTCCAGGCCTATCCCGAGTCCACCTTGTCCAGTGAGACGAGGTTCGTCGGTCCCGAGAGTTTTAGGCTGATAAAGCGGTCTGTGCGCAATAAAGCGGCTGTCGCCTCCTCGATCGTCAACATCGGCGATAGCACACAGGGCTTTTGGGTAACGTTTCCTGTCTTCAAGGACGGCTCGCTCATATATTCCGTGGTTGCGTCGATCAACCTTGACGCCATTCAGCGAATGGTTCCTCTCTCGTTGAGGCAGAAGATATTCGTCCTCGATGAGGGTGGGCATACGTCTCTGGCGTTGGAACAGTTGCGAGGTGTTCTCGGGTGGGATGCGAGCCTCTTGCTTGGCGGCGACATCGTCTCAGTTGCACCCTCACCGATAGACCTAGTGGCCGCCGGGATGCCGGGCGTGTTGAGGCTCACCCAACCTCGAGTCACGGCTGCAAACAAGCAGAGAATAGTCCGGCTGATCGTCGCCCCATTTAACTTCCTCGACCGTAAGTGCGCTCTCTGCTCATTGATGCCCATAGCCGGTTCGCACGAGCAGTCCTCGGCGAAAAAGTATCCAGCATCCCTGCCGGTAGTTCTCTTCGTCGCGGTGGCCGGGATTGTCCTGCTGTTGCTGCTTTTGGGGTTGGGTGCCTGGCGTTCCCGAATGCGGGCTGCGCCTCGACAAGAGTTGTCGGAGGCTGCACCTGCCGGCGATTCAGGGATTTGGGCAAAGACGTTTGATGTTGTCCCGGCTGCTATGTTCGTTGTGGATAGTAATGCCCGTGTTGTGGCGGCAAATCGCGCCATGTATTCGCTGCTGGGGAAGACGGCGCCTGCCTCGGTATCTGGGGAAAGTGCTGCCGCGATTTTTGGGGGCGAGTCCACGAGCAAAATGAGTGCTTTTTTCGAGGCAATTCAAGCTGCGGGTAGCGCGAGGACAAGTGTGTTGCCAACGAGCTCTCAAGACGAGATTATTGAGCTTGAGTTGGACGGGCATTTGTTGACGTCTGACGGCGCGAAGAACATCTTGGTCATCTGTAAGAGGAAGGGCACGAGCGTGCAGACGGGCTCAGAGGTGGTAACTCCATCGGCTCTTGAGTCGGAATCCTATCTTGAGGCGATCCTCAATGGGCTGAACGAGGCGGTCATGGTTGTTGACGCCAACTATCGTATCAAAAGGGCCAACAAGCAGTTCTTGAAGTTGGTGGGAGAGGACAGCCAGAAGAGCGTTTTGGGTCGGCCGTGCTACGAGGTTCTTCGCGGACGAGAAGAGCCGTGCGGCACGGAGGAAATGAGCTGCCCGGTGAGAGAGGTCTTGGAGAAGAGCCGGCCGGTTGGCACCGTGCATCATCGGGAATTGGCCGATGGGGCTGAGCAGTTTTTGGAGATATTCGCATGTCCCATTGAGGCGCGTGGCGCCGAGCCTGAGATCATGGTCTCTCTCAGGGACATAACCGAGAAGACTCACCTTTCGATGCAGCTTGCTAGGGCGGACAAGCTCAAGGCCTTGGGTGAGATGGCCTCGGGTGTCGCTCATGATTTTAACAATCTTCTGGGCGTCATATTGGGGCGCACGCAGATGTTAATCAGGATGATCGGGGGTCAGGACGCCGGGACAAGGCGCAATCTCGAGATAATCGAGAGGACGGCACTCGATGGTGCGGAGACAGTTCGCCGCATCCAGGGATTCGCGAAGATAGGCGACACTTCGGCGTTCGTTCCGGTCGATCTCGGCGAGATCATTGAGGACTCGCTCGGCATAACGAAGCCTCGGTGGAGGGAGCAGATGCAGGTTAAGGGCGTAGTGATCGAGACCAAGTTCGTGAAATCCGGGGCCACTCGAGTGGCTGGCAAACCGTCCGAACTGCGCGAGGTCTTTGTGAACCTGATCAACAATGCGAT
>CAZKNE010000281.1:0-3704 GCA_964554005.1 uncultured bacterium
GATAGTTTTCTAAGTCCCAACATCGTGCTACTCATCTTCAGTGCCATAGCCGTCTTTCGCTACCGCGGCCAGTGGCTGCTTCTGGCCTCGCCGATCCTTCTGGCATTGGCGTTTTTTACGTTCACCGAGACGTTCACCGTAAGCGTGGGGCGGCACTCCATGAAGATGGTCCCGTCTCTCATAGTCATCGCCGCGTTCGGGCTACACAGGACGTTTATCAAGAGCTCCAGGGCACCAAGCTCTTGAGAATGACAACGAGCAACCAAGCTAACCGTCCCGAAAATTGCAATCCTGACCCTCGTTGACAGCAGCGCACCGCTGGTGGCAGTATTGTAGCTAGATCGCAGCCCAATCAGGACAGGATAAGAGATTTGGATTATCAAAGCCATTTGCTCCAGAGCTTCATTCGCCTGTTAAAACATGTAATCTCCCCGGCCTTTCGGTCTAACGTCGGTGAAATCAAGGCTCTAGACGACATCAAGGCAGGCCTCTTGAGCGAAAAGTCGACCGGCTCTTTCAGAAGGTCGAGAGCGGAGCGTGCGATGAGTATGGCTCCGATGTTGTTGAGGCACCGGTATGTGGACAGGAGAGTGAATGGGAGGATGCCTGACATTGCGCAGTAACGAGCTTTTCGGTATGTGGCAGAACACGCGGATGATCGTTCTGACTGCCGTGGTCGCCGCCATGTTTGTCGCAGTGCTGTTGCCCTTCAAAGGCCTCGTGATTATCCCTGGCTATACGGAGCTGAGACCTGCGAGCCTCGTTCCACTTGTCTGCTCGCTGCTGTTCGATCCTGCCGCGGCCTGGGGCTCAGCGATCGGGAACTTGGTTGGCGACGTTCTAGGCGGCATGTTGGGCCTGGGGAGCATATTTGGCATGTTGGGCAATTTTTTGCTAGGGTATTTGCCCTATAAACTCCTCGAAAACCTCTTCAGGAAGAACACCAATGCCATAAGTTACCTACTCAACGTCATCGTCGGCATTTTCGCCGCACTCGCGTGTGCAAGCGTAATTGCGTGGGGTGTTGACCTGCTTGGACTGGTGCCTTTCCCAGTTCTCGGCGTCCCGATCGCGGTGAACAACTCTGTGGTTGCGCTTTTCTATCCGCTCCTATTTTTTCTTCTCCATCCTCGTATAAGCAAAATGAGGCTGCTTTACTCTCAGGTGATCCCTTCATACCAGCCGAGGTCCGGCGCTTGGGCACAGATAGTCGGGCCGTTTCTAGTCGTCGTTGGCTCGCTCGGTGCGCTATCATGCGGAATAGTGCTTGGCGTCGCCGAGGGCGCCGGGGCCATCAATCTTGCCGTAACCCCTTTCATAGCTGCGATCTTCGCTGGCTGCCTGATGTTGTGAGCGGCGACGACGTGCCGAATCATACCGAACATATCTCAGATGACGCCGCAGGCCCGGTGGTTGAGGCGCACGGTCTCTCGGTTAAGTATCAAGGTGAGGACTGTGCTGCGCTCAAGGGGGTGGATTTCAGCCTCGCTCGGGGTCAGGCAATTGCCATAATAGGGCACACGGGCGCCGGGAAATCCACTTTTCTTAAATGCCTTAACGGACTTATCCCCAACTTCCAGCACGCCGAGATGGCCGGCTCGCTAAGCGTCTTTGGCCTCGTCCCTTCCGAACACGGCGTTGCTGAACTGGCCGGCAAGGTTGGGATAGTCTTTCAGGAGTTCGAGAATCAGCTCTTCTGCACAAACGTCGAGCAGGAGGTCGCCTTCGGTCCTGAGAACTTGGGCGTGGACCCGGATGAGATACGCAGGCGGGTCACAGAGTGCCTGGAGGTCGTTGGCCTCTCGGGTTTCGAGGACCGAGAGCCGGCGTCTCTCTCCGGCGGCGAAAAGCAGCGCCTGGCTATCGCGTCGGTGCTTGCGATGCACCCAGACCTTCTGCTTCTCGATGAGCCAACTACTGACCTCGATTCCGAGGGCAGGGCCAGCGTTTATCGGGTTGTCAGTCATCTTCGTAGTTTGGGCGCGACAGTCGTTATGATTGAGCACGAGGTGGAGTCTCTCGTTGATTTCGACGGCATAGCCCTGATGCAGCATGGGCGGCTGGGGTCTTCTTCAAGTCCTGGGCAGTTGTGCGGGCAGCCTGACGTTCTCTCTCGCTCAGGTGTTCGCCCTCACCAAGTCGCCGAGGCCTGCCAAGCGCTTGGAACCGATGAACTTATGCTCAGCATCGATGATGCTTACAAAACTATCAGCCATTCGTTCGTGCCCAACCATGAGCGTTACGAGGGCCTCCTGAAGGCTGAGCGCGAAGAGTTGGTGAGACGGCGCCTTCCGCTGCTCGAGGTGCAATCGCTGTCGCACTCGTACGATAAGGGGCAATTCGCGGTCCGGGACATATCACTGTCAATCGGCCGGGGCGATTTCGTCGCGCTCGTTGGCCGGAACGGCTCGGGCAAGACCACTTTTGTAAAGCATCTGAACGCTCTTTTGAAGCCAACGGTGGGGAAGGTGCTTCTGCGTGGAAAGGACGTGTCGCGGATGCGAATCTCCGAGGTTGCTAGGGACGTCGGTTTTGTCTTCCAGAACCCGGACAATCAGGTCTTCTGCGAGACGATCGAGCAGGAGGTCCGATTCGGACCTGAGAACCTGGGCTACTCAGAGGAGCAGATATCCAGGCTTGTTACATCTGCCATCGAGACGGTTGACCTGGCCGCGAAGAAGACCTCCGATCCGTTTTGCCTAACAAAAGGCGAGCGGCAGCGCACCGCGATCGCATCGACGCTTGCGTGTGACCCCGAGATTCTGATCTTGGACGAGCCGACTACGGGCCTCGACTATTTTCAGGAACGGAAAGTGATGTCCATGCTATCCAGCCTCAACAGTCAAGGGAAGACGATCATCTTCATAACTCACTCGCTTCACCTTGTGCCGGAGTATGCGAGGCGCGTCATTGCTTTCGTGGACGGTGGGATCGTATATGACGGGCCGGTGCGAGCTTTCTTCGAGCCGCAGAATCGAGAGTTACTCGCTCAAGCAGGTCTCGTTCCCCCGAAGATCGTCGAGCTGTCGCACCAGTTCGGGATGACGGCGCTGAGCGTCTCCGAGTTTGCCAGCCTTTTCGACAGGCGTGGTTAAGCGGTCGCGATGTATCCGCAGATAGCCGTCGGCCAAAGTCTATGGCGGCGGACGATTACACAGATTTCGCAGATTGGCCTTGACAAGGGGCATCCCAGCATAGTTTCAGCCTGTCTCAAAAAACTCACGGAGGGGCACGCTGGAACGCCGGCACTGCCCCCGAGCTGACCTATGTCCAACAAGCGATACGGCCTATACAGCCCCCGAATCACACCTTTTCATAGACTTCATCCGCTCACCAAGCTCATCTGCGCCTCGCTCCTACTTGTATCGCCGCTTGTGGTGTCCGACCTTGCGGGCTCGCTGGGCTATCTTGCCGGCTTGCTTGTCCTAGTAACGCTCGCCCGGGCCTGGCGCTCGGTAAGAACTATCTTGCCCATCATCCTGATGATGGCAGTTGTAACGATTCTGGTCTGGCCGTTGTTCTTCAGGGGCGGCGAAGAGGTCGCGAGCTTCCTGGGCCTATCCATTACGAACGAAGGTCTCTTTCGTGGAATCACGATGGCCTCGAGACTGATCTCGCTCGTCCTTGTCGGCGTAGTTTTTCTAACCGTAACAAAGGTCGAGGAGTTTATGGCTGCGCTCAGAATGCTGGGCATTCCATTTGTT
>CAZKNE010000282.1:0-3702 GCA_964554005.1 uncultured bacterium
GAGACTTTGTGAATCCCCAGAGACCTGATGGGCCTCTCGAGCTGTATCTTCTTGTAATCAATGTCAATACCCTTCTCCTTGATCGCGGCGGCGATGTCCCGCGCCGTGACAGAACCGAATATCTTGTCCTCGTCGCCTGATTGCCGGAAGAAATTGCATTCGAGCTCTGCAATCATCTCTGCGACACTCTGGGCGGCCTTTAGTTCTACCCGCTTGCGCGCCTCGACCTGTTGCACAACATTGCTAAGTCGGCTGATGCTTTTTTGGGTGACGGGCACAGCAAGGTTACGTGGGATCAGGAAGTTACGGGCGTAGCCGTTCTTGACCGTAACCCTCTCGCCAGCTTTTCCAAGTTTGTCGATATCGTGTTTCAGATAAACCTCAACGCTTGCCATATTGAATACCTCTCAAATGCGCTACTGTGCGCTTTGTTGTTCCTCTTTCGTGTGTCTTGCTCGTATTTTCCTAAAATCTATGAAAACATCTAGGAAGCAAACCGCGGCCGCCAAAAGGATAAACAAATGTATTGTCGCAAGCAAGATTATCAAAAGCACTACCCACTGAAAAGCTCTGGAAGAAATGAAGCGACCAGCGAAAAACAGCGCAACGGCAAGCCCCTGTATCACATACACGCAGCCCAGCACGATCAGGCAGTTCAGAGCTATTCGGGAGAGAGAGCCCTTTGCCAAGAGCAGAAAAGCGCCCACCCCAATCAGCCCAAAAACCAGTTTGTCCGGCGCGTGCCAAAGCCTAAACTGCTGTTCAGAGGTCGCCTGATACGTCGCTACGCCGAAAACCCTCTGGATCAGCGCCCTGAACACCACAAACCCGATTATCGCGTAAAGCAGCTCCCCAATCACGACAAGCGACGGAAGCAGCAGCATCGTCCAGTGGACAGCTTTGCTTGCGGCCTCCTCGCCGATCGATGACTTCATCTGCTCAAGGACGTTGGGGCTCTTTACATTCAAGTCCCCAACAAAGAGGCTGTTGAACGCGGCCTCGTCTCCCGGCACAACTGAGCCGGGCGCAAGCATCTGTAAGGCCATCAAGGTTACGGCCGAGACGGCGAGGGTTCCGGTTACGATCGTGCGGAATGGCGAATGACCTCTTACTGTATGCTCGCCGAGAATCAGGCCGAGCAGAGCGCCTCCCGCGGCGAAGGCAAGCGCATCTTCGAGAGATACAAAACCCCAGAGGACCAGACATACTCCGCCTGTGGCCGCAAGAACGACCGTTGGGCCAAACAGGATGTAGCTCAGGGCGACCGGAAGAGGTAGCAGTATCTTGGTCAGAATCCTGAGCTGCGGTAATCCAAAGTGCGCGGCACATAGGAGCAACGTGGCTCCGACCGCCCCGTATGCTATGCGCCCAAAAGATACGGCGTCGAATGCACGGCGCTTGCAGGCGTCCTGCGTTTCGGAAGGCTCCAAACCAGCCGTCTTACTCCCCTACAAACGGGAGAAGAGCCAGTATCCTCGCTCGCTTGACCGCGGTGGTGAGCTGCCGTTGGTGCCTTGCGCAGGTGCCAGAGATGCGACGGGGTATGATCTTCCCCCGGTCAGTTATGAAGTATTTCAAAAGGTCCACTTCTTTGTAATCGATCTTATCGATTCTCTTCTCGCAGAACCTACAGTATCGCCTTCTAGAAGGCCTGAAGCTTATTGCCATTGTTACTTCCCACAAAAGTTATCATGTAACCATAATGCACCAAAACTCTCGACTAACGAACAAGCGGCCTGCCGTCCTAGAAGGGCAGGTCATCCTCCGAGACAAGGTCCGAAGCGGGCTTTTTGAAGGTCTGCTCCTTGAAAGCGCCGGCTCCGCTCTCTGTTCTAGGGGACGACAGAAACTGAACCTGAGTCGCCACTACTTTGAGCTCCCTCCTCTTCTGACCGTCCTTCTCCCACTCGTCCATCCGCAATCGACCCTCTAGAAGGATGAGTTTCCCTTTCTGGAGGTACTCCGCGATCTTCTCGGCGCGCTCACCCCAATACGAGATTCGGTTGATGAACATCGTCTCCTCTGTCCAACCATCTCCCTCACGTTTGGCCTTGTTTATCGCCAAGTCAAACTGGCACACGGGCCGATTCGATGTCGTATACTTCAGTTCAGCGTCCCGAACGAGGCGCCCTACCAAGAATACCCTGTTTAGATCAGTCATTTCAATATCCTCTTGCCCTAGTCTGACGCCTCTACCACAGACTCATCAAGCGATTCCTCCGAAGCCTTTTCCTCATCCTCAAGTCTTACAAAAAGGTGGCGAAGAACCTCGTCCGTCAACTTCAGCTGCCGGTCGATCTCATCCTTTGCCGGGGATTCGCCCCAAAAACGCATCACAATGTAGTAGGCCTCATGAAACCTCTTCAACTCGTAGGCGGTCCGCCTCATGCCCCATTCTTTGACCTCCGTCCGAACACAGCCGAGCCGCTTCGCGAGCTCCTCAAAGCGCTTGGTCAGAGAAGCCCTCTCCTCGTCTTGGAGATTCGGCCTCAAAGCATAAACAAGTTCATAGGCTCTCAACAGAGCTTCCTCTCTTTCGTCCGTTTATTATGTATGTTCATAGCAACAACACCGCCCTGTATAGCAAAATCTGCTACCGCTGTCGAGCACCTTTGCAGGATTTCCGACAGCGGCTCAAGCTGCTCCTCGGCAAACGCCGATAGAACCCAGTCAACTCTTGACTCTCCACGAGCCGGCTGGCCTATGCCTATTCTCAGCCTGTAGAACTCAGTAGTGCTAAGGCTCTCGATTATCGAGGTCAGACCTTTGTGCCCGGCGGAACCCCCGCCAAACTTGAACTTATAGTGGCCCACATCTAATGCAATATCGTCATGCACAACCAGCACGTTGTCAACACTGACACCGAGCCGTTTGACAAGAAACTTCACATACTGTCCTGAGTTGTTGACATAAGTCCTAGGCTTGGCAAGGACGCCTTGCTTCCCATCAACATGCCAGACCGCGACGTCCCCCTGACCAAAGCGGCGAAATCTCACATCCTCAGCTCCAGCCAAGACATCCAAGGCCATGAAGCCCGCATTGTGCCGGGTCGAGGCGTATTCGCTCCCGGGATTCCCGATGCCAATCACGAGAAAATCCTGTGCACCCTTAAGCGTGTGCTTTCGCCTCAAATGTGCCCAGAGACCGGTCCTACGCAAGCTGCTACTCGCTGGCTGGCTCTTCCGCCTCGGCGGCCTCCTCTACCTCCTCCTCGGGTGCCTCCACTTCCTCAATCTTCTTGGCCAATACCGTCACGACTGTCCGC
Organism: uncultured bacterium; assembly: GCA_964554005.1. GTDB lineage: Bacteria > B130-G9 > B130-G9 > B130-G9 > B130-G9 > B130-G9. Next base: position 3,266 of record CAZKNE010000282.1, read on the forward strand.
TGCGGCTCCTCGAGAATCTCGATTGTGTCGGAGACATCCAGGTCTCGGATGTGAATCGAGTCCCCCACCATCAAGGCAGAGACATCAACCTTCAAATCGTGAATAAGGTCCTTGGGAAGGCATCGTATCTTGACTGTACGCGTGTTATTCTGCAAAATGCCGCCCATCTTGACGCCTTCTGCCGTTCCCAAAACAACAATCGGGACCTCAACATCCAACTTCTCGCCACGTGTTATCCGGAAAAAGTCGATATGAAGCAGCCGCTCGCCAATGTGGTCGAGCTGGGCCTCCTTCACAAGAACATCCATGTACTCGCCGTCATCGACCCTAAAGTCAATCAGCTCCGACTCGTAGTCAGACTGCCGCAGTAAGGGAACTAGATCGCTTGCTGTAACCACGACAGGGACCGAATCCATGCCGCGACCGTAAACCACACC
>CAZKNE010000283.1:0-3700 GCA_964554005.1 uncultured bacterium
CCGCAATGGCCCGCTCAGCCAGTATGGCACATAATACTAGCGACTGATTTTCCTGAGGGCGCACTTATCTCGACCTTCTCATTCCGCTTTGGCAGTGCTGGCTGGCCGACTGGGGTCTATGAGGTAGCCCTCGAGCGGGCTCGTTTCTTCGCCTTCATCCCGGTTATAGTCGTGCTCGGCCACCGCTATGGCCCGGACGGCGTAGAGCCAATCACGGTCGAGGCGCTCATGAGATACACGTCCGACGATGGCGTAACCTTTGTCGATGGGACGATCGTTACGGACAACAGCGGGCACTACGTTACCTGCGCCAACTCGGTCCCCGTCTGCCGCAGCTGGACGGGCACATCCTGCGGCCGGCGAGATGGCTTCTGCGGCGCGGTAGGCGCTGACGGGCGCTTTTCATCCTTGTTTCCGCACTGCGATGGTCAGGGCACGGGTGGCGCACCCGGTGGGTCGAGGTGGTCCCGGTATGAGCCTGGCACGAGGTTCAGAGGCCCTGGACACCTTGTGCGGGCAGATGTGCGCGGTCGGTGTCCCTCATTCGCGCTCGCTGGGTGCAGGCAGCAGGGGCCGTTCGCGTGCAAGCTGAAGAAGACTATTTACACGGGACAGTGGTGCGCCCGGCTCGACTGCCCAGGATTCGAGCCGCGAGGGCTGTGGGGTGCGGGTGGGATCAGGTTCCTCAACGAACACAACAACGACCTATAACAACAATCGAGCGGGCATCCCGCAAAGGAGTGAGACGGATGGAGAAGACAGTGAACAGGCAGACGGAGAGGCTCTATGCCAAGATTAAGAACAACGACCAGCAGAACGCGACCGGGCCCATCTCGCTGAGGCTTTATTTCGTGAACGTTGCCCACTCTGACCTCTCGTAACTCAGCAGGATAACGACCGGATGACTGACGAAAGCCAATTCTGTCCACATCTCGCCTGCGTCTGCCCACCAAAGGGAGCGGCGGACGTTTCTGGCAGCTTGATACGCCTCGACATCGTTGATGATGATTACAACGATGAGCTGCACTTCGGGGCGCTTCGTGCCGATTCGCTGGCGTTTTCTGTCGGTCCGGGGGCTGGCAGGTTCGACGCCATCATCAAGGATGGCGCCGTCCAGAGCGGCCCGGCGGGGCGTAGGTTTCAAGCGCTGATCGTCCCCAGGACCGTGCACACGGGGGCATCGTTGACGGGCAGAACGCTGACCGGTCGGTTTAGGCAGCGCACGACGATATTCTATCTTCCGAGGGAGTTCTTCGCGGACGGCGAACGGATTGGGGTTCGTGTCTCGGCCGCGGACAGGTATGGTTACGAGCTCGATGAGACTTATTACTTCACGATGCACTCGTGGGGGTCCTTGAAGTGGCCCGCGTTCTCGCTATTCACCCAGGGCGGCGCAGGTCCTCTGAACGTTGTGTCGTTCCCGTGGTATGCCCAGGGCACGACGTCTGGAATCCCACTCAGCCTGATTTGGGGCAAGGACAGCCTCATCAGCCTTGACCTCGATGACGCCTTGCTCCGAGCCGAGCTTCCATTGACGAACGGTCAGGGTAAGGAGCTCATCGAGAACGGTTACTTCCTCTTCAAGAAGGCTGGCGATGAGGAGTGGGACGAGGTCTGTTCCGATTCGGACATCCACCTCGGGCCATTAACCACGAACAGCCCGGAGCAGGTTGTGTTCAAGCTGGCGGTCCCAGAGGGTGCTGTTACTGCGGGCCCGGTCGTCCTGACGCTCTCGCTAACTCCCATCCGGGCGTCACTGACCGGATCGAGGATGTCGGGTCGAGAGACCACGGGCGCATCAAGAGGGAGTCTGGGCATCGTGTCTGGTGCAGATTTCAAGTTCTATACCCATGCATTCATCATGTCTCCCGAAACGCGAGATTACTTCGAGAGCCACTTCATAAAGACACAATCTTGACAGCAGCACAACACTCCGATTCATCGATAAGGAGGACATAGGAAATGGCATACCCAGATAGCCCCGAATTCATCGATTTCGTGGACGAGAGAACCGAACCGGCCGAGATCGAGGGAGAGCAACACTCGATCACTCCGGGTAGCTACACTTACTCACTGAACGAGGTCCCTGACACGGAGTATTCCATCTCTTGCACAGGAGAAGTCCACGGCAGCTATACCGTGTCGTTCACAAACACCGCACCCGGCTCTGGATGCGTCTATGTCAACCCACTCAACGGCAACGCTCTCCACTGTGCAAGTGACGCCTCGGACAACCTTACCTGGTTATACTGGGGCCGCGGCACAGCCAACAACAAGCACATGCTAGAGCAGTATCGCGAGCCGATCGAGCACGTCCACAAGGTTGCGAGGCAGTTCTGGGTGAGCGCCACATCGCCTAACTCACAGGGTGTCACGATCGCTAAAGGCAACGTAGAGATCGCCGGCAAGCTCGTCGAGTACAACGGCGGAACGCAGGATTTCTCATCCATAGTTTTTGACAATCCGGGCTACACAAAGGCCATAAGAATCACTGTGGACTCGTCCGGCCAAGTCACCTGCTCAGAGGGGGACGAGGCGTCCTCGAGAGCGCTCTGTCCCGATCCGCCAGCAGTACCCGAGAGCAAGAGCATAGCTATAGTGTTTCTTCGGGACGGCGCGGACATATCAGGTGATGACATTGTGAACACGCTGATCGAGGTCCCCTACCATTCTGGCGATCCCGGGTCCGGTGGTTCGGGCGATGTGGCCAAGTATCAATACGAGGCCGGGGTAGTCTCTGGGGATGCCGTCTGCTTAAGCTCGCCGAGCACGGTCAGTAAAACCGATGCGGATGACGATTCGTTGGTCCCCGCGATCGGTTTCGTAGAGGCGATTCTCGACGAGACCTACTGCACGGTGCGGAGCTCGGGGATGCTGGATTTCAGCAACAAAACAACATCTTATAGCGAGCTTAACTATGGCCAACAGGTTTACCTGAGCACAGCAGCCGGTCGTTTGACGCAGACCCGTAACAAGACGCCCGACGAGTGGGACCAGTCGCTTGGCATTGCCCTAAGCTCCAGCAAAGTTCAGATATCGATTGGCACAGCCACCAAAAATAAGGCCGGCGGCGGGGATGGCGGCGGCGGCAAGCAAAAGCACGAGGCCGGCGTTGCGGAGGGCGAGTTCGTCTATCTCGAATCGGACGCAGAGACAGTTGACGAGGCAAAGGCTGATAGCGATAGCACAATGCCCGCCATCGGGATTGTTGACGAGGTAATTGATGCAACGTGGTGTGTGGTCAAGAACAACTATCAGTGGAAGACAAGTGATCATGGTGGCAAAACCCCTGGCAATCTAACCCCCGGTAACGCTGGCGACCGTTTCATAATTTCGGCTACAACGGAAGGTGAGGTAATCCCAACAGTAACTGATCTTAATCCAGATCATTGGAAGCAGCAAGCCTGTACGCAGATCGATGGTGCTGGCACACTCTTTTTGATCTATTGTAGCCAAGCCTACAAGCCAGAACCGCCCAATCCTGATCCTGGCCCAGGCGACGGTTACAACTACGATTGCGCTTCTGGCGTAGTTATTGGTGATTCGGTCTATCTTGATGCCAACAGCGTAGCCCGCAAGACCGATGTGTCGGACGACAGCAAGATCAACGCTAAGGGTATTGTCAAGGCGTTAAACAGCGATGGCACACGCTGTAATATCGTCTGCCCGCCAAACATCTACGACCTCGACACGAACTACA
>CAZKNE010000284.1:0-3688 GCA_964554005.1 uncultured bacterium
TCACGCCGCCCTGGCCGCGCTCAGCCTTTCTCTACATAGCGAAGTCTGGCTGGGGCACACGCGGCGAAATACTGCTGCTGGAGCACAGGCCGCCCGATTCTAAGCCCAACCCTGTTGGCTACACTTGCCTCATGTGGGAAGCGGGGATAGGCCATATCCTCAACCTCGCAATTCGGAAACCTTTCAGGGGCAGAAAACTCGGCGAGCGGCTCCTTGTGGCGGGAATACAAAGGCTCCTCGAGAAGGGACTCTCGACAGCTGTGCTGGAGGTCAGAAGCTCTAACAGCATCGCGAGAGAACTATATGAAAAGCATGGGTTCACCCTCCATCACGTCCAAAAGGGCTACTATCCAGACGGCGAGGATGGCCTTGTAATGGTCAAGCCGCTCGACGTGTAGGGGCAGGTCTCCGCGTCTGCCCTTATGACATCAGCGATGCAGACGGCACCGTCGGCGATTGATCGTAGGAGCGATCCACGAAGAACACGAAGACACACGAAGGAGGAGGAAAGGCAAGAGGACGGATTCATGGTTGAGGCGCGTTCTTGAACACACTTCTTTTCTTCGTGGCCCTTCGTGCCCTTCGTGAACGAAGCATCTAATGAATCAGGAGACTGATTCGGCTGAATTGTGCTCCTGCCTCGCTTCCTAAGAGTTACGTCATTCTCACCCCAGTGCAACCGTCAAATCTAGCCGCCAGAGAGTAGAACTACCGCTTTTTGTTGTGTTGGCATTCAGGGAGCTTTACAGAGTTGGGTCAGGAAAGCCTTTATGCCCTCGAATGCATGGTGTCCAAGTGGCCAGACCCCTTTCTGGGCCGCCTCGCCCAACCGGAGTTCAGGGTCATCGTAGTTCGATGCCAGAAATGCATGCGCTTTCATCTTATGCAATTTGGCAAACGATGGCACGCTTTCTCGCGCCTTCAATTGCTTCACCCACTCTTTCTCGACGCACTCAGAGAACTCGTTGACACAAGACATCATAGGTTCTCCTTTGACGGAATCTAGACAGACAGTCTCAAGGGCGCCCAGCTTCCCGTTCCCCGGCAATATCAAAATGATCACCCTTGGGGCTCCTTCGACAGGCTCCAGCTTCTCTCTATTGACGGATAGACCGACCGAATGCAGTGCCCGGCATACGCTTTGGTGTGCAGCGCTTGCGTCCTCGTCGGCGTCTCTTGCGATGCCTATTGACTTCACGACTGGTACACGGAACCGATTGCTCCTTAACTTGACGAGCTTGAGTTCCTTGCCGAAGTTATCCTTGCCTTCCGCATTGATGATTTGGACCCGGTCAAGCTCATAGTATCTTGCCAACCTTTCAAACAGTATCGCGTCATTGATGCCCTCAACAAGGAGAAGGTGAGGTTCCGTTATTTCGTCACTTTGATACCGCCTCATTGGTATTAGCGAACCTCCCAACCGGTCTCAATGGCGTCGCTAAGCGATTCACTATCGTATCTGGTAGCATCGATCTTGCCATCAACCCAGACAAGTCTATAGAATGCGAGTTCGTTGCTCTTGCTTTCCTTGAATGCCTCGGTGGCAGCGCCTACGCACTCGCGGCTATGGGTCGTGGCGAATACTTGCACATTAAACTGCCTCGCAGCCTCACCGATTGCCCGCCAAACATCCTCCAGGACCGAGTAATGGAGCCCATTCTCAATCTCGTCGATAAAGACGGCGCCCTCGGAAACATCAGCGATTGCCAGAAGTAAACTGGCCAGGCGCACCATCCCTCCTCCCATATCAGCCAAAGCCATTGTCTCCCGCAATCCGATGTCGCCATGTATCATGTCCCCTGCATCACCAGGGATAACAGTCAGATCCGCAAGCCTCGGCTCGAGTATTTTCAGAGCTTGGACCAATGGAGGATGCCCTGATTTCCTTCTAAGCTTGCCGAACATTCCAGCGTGTTTGGCATGATCCGCGCCTTTGCGCGCCAACAGGAAGGTCGCTCGGAACGGAGGGAGAGGTGGAGGTGGCTGCACTTCAGGATGGCCGTCGCGAGGAACGAGCCAGTGTTTCCCGTGGTTACCTGCTTGGTTGTACTCAAGCTCGAGCACCATTGGTCTTCCCCGAACATAAACGTTGCTGTAGTCATCGATGGTAATTCTCTCCTCGCTCGGCATCGCCGACACATCATCTGGTTGCCGCACCAATCTCAAATGAAGACTTCGCGGCTCTCTTGAAACCTCTCCGGCCACCAACTCTATTTCTTTGGTAGTATCAAATCCTGTAAACAAGAGGCCCCAGAATGATCTGGCCTCCAAGATAGATTCAGGCTTGATATGTTCGTGTCCACGAAAGCTCTTCAGCACAATGGCCAGGCCTGGATTGTATGCGCCCGTATGAATATATAGCGCCTCCAGCAGCGCTGTCTTGCCGACATTGTTCTTGCCCGCGATCAGGTTGACGCGGGCGAGGTTGTCGATTTTGAGGTGTTCGAAGCACTTGAAGTTCTTGATGTCGAATGACTTATACATACCCAATCTCCCTAATGTGCGTTGCCAACCTAGAGCATTTATACAGCGGAGTCATGCAACTGGCAACAGTTTTAGGCACTTGGCCCCCAGAATCACATTGACGGTTGAAAGCTGGGCGTTGCCAGTGAAGACTCACCACAGAGACGCAGAGAAAGAGGAAAGGAGCTACGGGTGCCGAGACACTCGGTCGGCGGCTTGCCGCCCAGAATCAACCCTGCTCCGCATCCCCCGCGTCCTTCAGCATCGCCGAGGCGATGATGCCGACCACGACGGCAAACCAGAGCGTGCAAAGGCGAATAATGATCGTCGCCGCGGCGGCCAAGCTCGTCTGAATGGGGGTTTCGCAAGAAATCTTCACCAAAAGGCCGGTGAGGCTGACCTCGGTCAGACCTATCCCGCCCGGCATCATCGTAATGGCGCCGGCTATGGTCGAGAAGGCGTAGATGAACACCGCGTCCAGGAAACCTGCGCACCTCGTGAGGCCAAGCGCCTCGAGCACGACGTAGAATGCAACGCACTCGCAGGCCCAGGAGACGACGCTCAACGCCACGGCCGGCACGAGTCGCCTGAGGGCTATCAGCTGGTAGATCGATTCGTAGGCCTCGAACGCCTTGTCGGTGAACCTTCGCAGAAACGGTATCCTGCCCATGAGTCTGAGAAGCGATTCGGCGAGGCGCCGGCTGCCGACAATCAGAATGACAGCGGCCGTAAACGCGGTGCTCACCAAAAGGACCTTGCCGCCGGTAGCGAATGCGACTGCTCCGTAGGCGGAGAGTATCAAGAAACCGATGAAGTCCGTGAAGCGCTCGGCGGCGACAATTGGGGCTGTTTTGGCGATCGGTGAGCCATCGATCATCTTGACGAAGAGGGATTTTACGACCTCGCCGAACCTGCCGGGGCTGATCGTCATCGTGAGCCCGGCCAGAAAGACCTTGAAGCTCTGGGCCTTGGATATCTTCACGTCCAGAAGTCTCAAGTAGTAGTGCCATTTACAGAACCTGAGCACGTAGTTGAGGAAGGCAAGTCCAAGGACGAGCGGGAGGTAGTAAAGCTTGAAGCTGGCCAGGGCCTTGGCGACCTTGTCGAAATCCGAGTAGAGCGAGATGGCCAGGAAGATGCACGCCCCGAGAACAATCGCCACGATGAGCTTCCTGCGCAGCCGGTGAATTAGGCTCAAAGGCCCATCCTCTTGAGTATCATCTTG
>CAZKNE010000285.1:0-3647 GCA_964554005.1 uncultured bacterium
TCGTCCCGAACGACGTTTGTGTGGACTGCGACAGCAACCAGATTCTGATCATCACCGGGCCGAACATGGCCGGCAAATCGACCTACATACGTCAGGTGGCGCTGATCGTCATAATGGCCCAGACCGGCTGTTTCGTGCCCGCAAGCGAGGCACAGATCGGCATAGTTGACAAGGTGTTCACGCGGGTGGGCGCGAGCGATTTTCTCCTTCGCGGTCAGAGCACCTTCATGGTCGAGATGAACGAGACCGCCAATATCCTAAACAACGCGACGCCGAGAAGCCTCATCGTTCTCGACGAGATCGGCCGTGGGACGAGCACCTATGACGGGCTTTCTATCGCATGGGCGGTCGCCGAGTACTTGCACAACAAAAAAAAGGTCGCCGCACGCACGCTCTTCGCGACGCACTTTCACGAGCTGGCCGAGCTCGCGCTGATGCTCGATCGCGTCAAGAACTTCAACGTCTCAGTCAGGGAGTGGGGAGATAAGATCGTGTTCTTGCGCAAGGTCATTCCGGGCAGCGCCGACCGGAGCTATGGCATCCAGGTGGCACGCCTCGCCGGGCTACCAAATCGCGTTATAGCCCGTGCGAAGGAGATACTCGCCAACCTCGAGCGAGATGAGTTTGCAAGCGACGGGACGCCGAGCTTGGCGCGCACCGCACGGCGCAAAAGGCTTGATGGGACTGCCCAGCTGCAACTCTTCGCTGCGCCTGCCCCGCAAAGCCCTGTCCTGAAGGAGCTGGAGTCGCTCGACCCGGACACGATGACGCCGCTGGAGGCGCTCTCAAAGCTGACGGAGCTGCTGCGGAAGCTGAGGGAGTCTTGACCATCATTAAACAGATACCTCGCGAAATCCGAATGAGTCGGGGAGCTCGGTTGTTGTGGTATGCTGAGAAAACAGCGTGGCCGTGGGCAGCGCGAGACGGAGAAGTCAGTTGTGCGGATGAACGTCTGTAAACGCCGTGAAGGGCGCATCGATCTCGTGAATTGGTGTTAGGATATGTTGAACGGCAAGAAGATAGTAGTCGTAATGCCGGCCTTCAACGCCGAGAAGACGCTCTTAGAAACCTACAATGATGTTCCGAAGGACGTTGTTGATCAGATAATACTTGTCGATGACGCCAGCTCCGATGCGACCGCGAGAATCGCCAAGAAGCTCGGTCTTTTAGTGTTCGTTCACGATCACAACTTGGGATACGGAGGCAACCAGAAGACGTGTTACACCGAAGCTGTCAAGGCCGGAGCGGACGTTGTCGTCATGACGCATCCTGACTACCAGTACACGCCCAAGCTGATCACTGCACTGGCAGCGATGATAGCCAGCGGCGAGTTCGACGTTGCGCTTGGCTCGAGGATACTCGGAGTCGGCGCACTTGCCGGTGGCATGCCTCGATACAAGTACTTCTCGAACAGGTTCCTGACCTTCGTTCAAAATGTATTTCTGAATCACAAGCTCTCCGAATACCACACTGGCTTCAGGGCATTCTCGCGTGAGGCGCTCTTGAGGCTGCCGATCCTCGAGAACTCTGACGACTTCGTCTTTGACAACGAGATACTTGCACAGGCCATATTCTTCGGCCTCAGGATTGGCGAGATCTCCTGCCCAACCAAGTATTTCGCCGACGCCTCGTCGATCAGTTTCAAGCGAAGCGTGAAATACGGTCTCGGCGTCTTGTGGACCTGCATCCGCTTCATCCTCCATAAATGGCGCCTCGCCCGCTTCCGCATTTTCAGCAAAGATGGCCGCACAATTGCTGCTGAGAAAGCGCATGGGACATCTTGAACCGTAGCGCCCGCCGCGCGGCTCAGAAGCTTATTCGTGCAGCTTTTGACAACTGGAAGCAATAATACCCAAGCATTTGCCGGCGAGGCGATCGAGCTTGGGTTGGGCTGCGGACAAGAGCGAAAGCTGGCCTTGCCCTGCGGCTTGGTGGCACGCTCTGGAGAGCTTCGCGAGCTCGGTGTGCGTTTTGTTGCCAGCATCGTATTCGGGGATTCTGACGTTCTCCATGATATGCGGCGGGGCAAAGCTCTTGCCCCCGGCGACTGAGTAGCTGCGCACCAGGAAGTTGACGAGGGATGAGTTGAGCATCGAGCAGAGGTAGTGCGACTCGTTCTCAGTCTCGCAGGCGACGCAGGCGTGCGTGCTCTGCGGCAGGACGGGCTTCTCGCCCTCGAAGGGCAGGACAGCCGCGGCCATGTTGGAGCTCATGATGCGCCAGCCGACGCGACACCTTTCAAGCGTGTAGGTCCCAACGTTGAACATCGACCAGAAAGGATGCTTCTTGGGATTGAAGTATTTCTTGAACGCGGCCCGTTCCCTTAGCTGCCGCTCGAACCGGCGGAGGTACATCAGCGTTTTGGGGTATTTGGCCTTCATGGTCTCCTCGGCGATGCCTCTTCGCGTTTCGGGGTCCTGAGCGAGGATCACGTGCACCGACGGGCGGGCGTCCCATTTCCTCAGGTCGCGGCCCAGAAGATGTGCATAGACGAGGTCGGACTCGATGACGGCTCTGACCTTCTTGACCTTGATCTTGCCGATGTCGTGGACGTTCTCGATGACGAGATCGCCGTTCGGGAGCGACTCAACGATCCTGACGATGAAGCAGCCCGCAAGGCCCGCGCAGTTCACGCCCTCCCAGGCCTTATAGGGCGACGGGCCGATCATTTTGCGCACAGACCCTAACGTCGCTGGCGGGACTGTCAGCCACGAAGAGCCCAAAGAGCCTTCATCGATCGGCGAGGCTACGAGCTCCGACCGCTCGGCGAGGTCGATGGGCGAGGCGCGTTCCGCGAGTAACGTCATCCGACTACCCCGCCTTTTGCTCCAGACGGTGTAGGGCACGGGGTATTCTGTCGGGCTGTCGGAACGTTCGCATATCAAAAGCGCCGTGCGGTTCGAGGCGCCTGGGAATGGGGAGAGCGCCGTCAGGTCGTGGACAGCCTTCACGTTTATGAACACCTTGCCCAAGGGCCCACGGAAGAAGAAACGCCGGAAGCCCGCGCCTGCGCCTCGTGTCTTGAAGGCGCTCTGTGTGATCAGGAAAGCGAGCTTACCGCCGTCCTTCAGGAGACTGTCGACTGACCGATAGACGAATAGCATGGAGAGGTCCTTCTTGGCGCCGCCCATTTGGCCCTTGGTGCCCGCAAGCGAGAAGAGACCGTAATCGCTCCAGAGCGGTTTCGTGGCCTCGCGATACTCTTGTGAGAGGTTGTCCCAGAGCACCCAGGGGGGATTCCCGACGACCAAATCGAAGCGGTCTAGCGCTATCCTTTGCTCGGCATCTGCCGTCCTTCCTACTGGATTCTTGGACTCTGTGATTATGTCGAACGTTCGGACTGGAATCTCGATACTTGGATCAAACGGCAGGATCGAGCGGAGAGCAATGATGTAGTTCGCCTTCGCGGCAAGGGTCGCCAGCGGGTTGACATCAACACCGACGATGCTGGGCAATTGACGCTTCCTCGACGAGGCTTTGCGCGAGCCAGCCGGTGCTGCGCTCATCTTGCTCAGCGCACGGCCGAGGGCGCGCGTCAGAAAGGCCCCGGAGCCGCAAGACGGGTCAATCAGCCGGACGGACATGTCGCCGCAATACCCTGCGCAGTCCAGAACGAAATCGACAAGCCACTCCGGCGTGTAGTACTC
>CAZKNE010000286.1:0-3628 GCA_964554005.1 uncultured bacterium
GTCGTAGATGCAATGTCTGACCAAACTACTCAAGCACTATCGGTAGGGGCTCTCTGTGTCTCTATGGTGAGAGGATAGACGCTGCGCGAGGCGGGTCTCTCGCTGGCGGCGAGAGGGATGTTGACAGAGCAAGCCAATCTGCCTAGCTTACTATGTAGTGATCTGGACGCAGCGCCAGCAGCTATCGACCATAGTGCATGTATAAGAGAGAACAGAATGACTGAAACTGCCGATAAGCCTGCCGATGAGCCTCGAGAGGAGGTCTCGCCGGAACAGGCAGAAGACCTGTCCGACAAGCAACCCGAGCGCGAAGAGGTATCCTCGAGCCGGATGACCGAGGACCAGGCGAGAGGCTGGGCTATGTTGTGCCACATCGGGACGCTGCCAGCGCTGATCATCCCAGCCGGCAATATCATTGTGCCGCTTGTGCTTTGGATAGTGAAGAAGGACGAGTCAGACTTTGTGGACGATCAGGGCAAAGAATCGCTCAACTTTCAGATATCTCTGACTATTTACCTCATTCTGGCCGGGTTCCTGGCTATACTGGGGATGGTTACGATCAGCAAAATCCTTATGTTCCTCGTCGGGGTGTTCGGCATTATCTGCGTGATCACCGCGACCATAAAGGCACACAGAGGAGAAAGATACCGCTATCCCTTCTGTATCAGGTTTATCAAGTAGCCGATCAGTTGACAGAGCGGATTGGCTGTGACGAATCTAGTGTAGGATTGACGCTTGGGTGCCGGACCGGTTTCCGGCCATTTGGGCGATTCTTGAACACTGATCAGGATTGAACTGGAAAGCTTGCGACAGGAACAAGGAGAGGAAATGAACGAGACCAAACTGGAACAGGCAGAGGTACTTCAGAGGGTCAAATCCTTGCTTTCGGGAAGCGACTCATTTGAGGCGGTTAGATTCGTCAATGGGCTTGGCGAACCGCTAGAGGTTGCCAAGTTTTATGCCGGCCTTGTGGATGATTTGTACTCAAAGGAGCGGTCGGTAGCAGACATGATTACAGTGGGCAGAGCAGGGCTTCTGTATTGCCTGACAAAGGCTGAGGAGCTGGCGGATGAGGCCCCAGAGACAGCAGGGGCGCTCAAAGGCGTGGCGAAGGTGATCTCGTTCAATCTGGCGGCAAACGCCTGGCCCGGCTGGGGCGCAGAGGGCTTTGCGGTCTCGCGGCACGATTCGGTCGCGGGGCTTGATGCCGCGAAGCTTAACCTACGAATGGTGAAAGAGCTGAACGAAGGGCCGGTTCCGCTCTCGGTTTCCCACTGGGCGATTGGCGCGCAGCACATGGCGCTGAGCGATTATGACAAGGCGCTTGAGGCGTTTGCCTCGTCAAAGGAGATGGCGGCCGAGGGCGATAATGAAGGCGGCGAGTGGCTGGCTTTTGGCTACATCGGGATCACGAACATCCTGGCGGGCAGCAAGGATAAGGGTGAGCAGCAGCTGGACGAGGCAATAGCGGGTCTTCAGAAGCTCGGGACGGACGACGCCAAATTCTTTATTGACCAATTGAAGACTGCCCTCAAGGTTTTCTCGGCCCAGGTTGGTTAGATCAGGCCTCACGAGAGGCCGAGGAATCCTGTGGGCAGAGATGACATCTGGCAGAATATATCTGTGGCCGTTTGAAGGTCAGAATATAACGCAAACGAAGGAGGGATTATGAGCAAGGCTACGAGGCTATTGGCAATTGCGTGCGTGATTCTCTTCTGCATTTCGTGCGCGATCATCCACGAGCAAAACATCTACACGGACCGCGATGAGGGTGAGAAGATATGCGAGAAGAAGGGTGGCAAGACAAAGCCATGCGGGGGCGACAAAGAGAAGCCCGCCAGGAAGGGCAAGATGGGCCCCTATGCCAAATCGGTGGGCAATTTCCTCGATTTGGACCTCAAGGAGCTCGAGAAGCAGGCGCGGGAGGCCTACGACGCTCAGAAGTATGAGAAGGCGGCACGCCTCTACCTCAGGTATCTGAGGCGCAATATCACTGACGGCGGGGCCATCTACAACCTCGCGTGCTGTTACGGGCTGCTTGGCAAGCCCGATCTCGCTGCGAAGTCCCTCGAGCGAGCATACAAAGTTGGCTTCACCGACGTCGGATGGATGAAGAACGACCCCGACTTCGAGAAGGTGAAGGAAAACAAGCGGTTCAAGGCCACAATCGCAGGCCTGGAGGAGAAGGCGAAGCACAAGGAAGAGGGTAGAGGCGACACCATACACATCAGCGCCTCGGCCGAGTTCAGATGTCGGCTCAAGTTCCCCGAGGGCTACGACAAGAGCAAAAGCTATCCGCTCCTCGTCGGCCTGCATGGCTACGGCAGTGATCCGGACAGCTTTGTCGGCCTCTGGGAGCGCTTCGACAACCCGCAGTTCATCTATGCAGTGCCTCAGGCGCCATATCCTTATCTGAGGGGCAACGAGCAGGGCTACAGCTGGGAGGCGCCCGTCCCGTGGGATAATCTCATCTCCGAGAGGTCCTGGGGAGAATCGGAGGCATACGTGGCAAATCTCGTCAAGCACCTGAAGAATGAATACAAGGTCGGCGACACGTATCTTTTGGGCTTCTCGCAGGGCTGCGGCCTAGCCTACAGCGCCGGGCTCAAGAACCACGAGCTGTTCGCAGGAGTCATCGCGTTTGGCGGGTGGCTGAGCACAGAGTGGCTGGTGGAGAAGTCAGGTTTCGATCTGAAGGAGGCCAAGACCCTCCGAATCTTCATCGCCCACGGCTCCAAAGACAACGTGGTGAAGCCAGAGGAAAGCTTGAAGGCCAAGTCCATTCTCGAGAAGCATGGCTACAACGTAACGTTCTACGAGTTCGACGGTGCGCACCAGGTCCCGAAGGAGGCGCTGCTCAAGGCACAGAAGTGGATGGCGGAATAGGGAGAAGAGGATATAAGGGAATCTAATGCCTCAGCATCCATACCTAAAGCAATGCGCATTGGCCGTCCAACCCGCAATCCGTTGGCAGTTGGCAGTTGGCAGTCAATCCGCAATCCGCAATCCGCAATTTACTAGCGTTTGAGGAGATGCTTCAGGCTTTTCAGAGACTTGTGGACGAGGCGCCAGAACCAGCGGAGGCATTTTTGGTCGAGCATCTGAGCGACGGGTTTGCTGGATAGGAGCTTCATGAGCGGCTTTGGGAAGCCATGGTGAGCGCCCAGCACCAGGAAGTTCAGGAAGGACTTCTCGAAGGCGTGATAGTGCTTGCGATAGACCGTGTTACGCACATCCTTGATGATACCGTCCGCCTTGGCTCTCTCGTAAATCTCAGTCCCGGGATAGAACGTCAGCGAGAAGAACTGGACAACATAAGGTCTGGGCAATTCCATCAGTAGCCGGACTGTTTTGAGCACGTCCTCTCGCGTCTCGTATGGATTATCCAGTATGATGTCATAGACGGGCGGGCATATCTTGTCCTTGTGCTTGTTAAGCAGCTCGGCGCCTTTGCGGACTTCATCATTAGATATGTGGCGATTGTAATAGACCCGGTTGACCTCCTCGCTGCCAGTCTGAATGCCCATCTGCACGCAGCGCATTCCCGCATCGACGAGATAGTCTATCTTCGCATCCGTCATGAACGGGGGCGAGACCTGGACAAAAAACGGCAGGCCTATTCTCTTCT
>CAZKNE010000287.1:0-1416 GCA_964554005.1 uncultured bacterium
GAGCGGTCCGGTGGTTGCATGTGCGGGCACGGAGGACGAGGCGTGTCTGCTTTCGGGCTTTACAATCACGAATGGGAAGAACGGCTACGGTGGTGGAATATGCGGCGCCCGCAAATGGAACGCGCCTCATACGAAGGCCACAATCGAGCACTGTGTCATCACCGGGAACACTGCAGCTGACTCGATTGGTCCGGCTGGCGGCGGCCTGATGTGGTGTAGCGGGACAATAACCAACTGCACAATCAGCAAGAACTCCGCAAAATGGGGCGCGGGCCTGGCGGAATGCTTCGGCGCCAGCCTCGAGAATTGCCTCGTGACCGGTAACACAGCGGGCGGCTGCGGCGGTGGGCTTTTCAGGTTCAAGGGAACGATTCAAGACTGCGCTATCAGCGATAACTATGCAAACACTGATGGAGGGGGGCTGCACGAATGCGAGGCTAACATTGTCAACTGCACCATAGCCCGGAACGCGACCTACTATGGGAGTGGAGGCGGGCTAAGCCGTTGCAGCGTGACGATCTCTCGCTGCGCGATCGCTCACAACTCTGGGTCCGTGGGAGCTGGGCTTTATAGGTGTGAGGGCGGTATCTCAGACAGTAGGATCACCAATAATATGTCGTCCGGGGAAGGCACCGGGCTTCATAGCTTCGAGGGCGATGTAATCCGCTGCGTCATCAGCGACAATTCTGCGAGATACGTCACGTCAGATGGTGGAGGTCTATGTTATTGCAAAGGCGACATCAAGTGGTGCATCATCAGCGACAATTCTGCGGGGTACGGCGGCGGCCTCTCGGACTGTGAGGGGGACATCTCGCAGTGCATCATCAGAGGGAATCGTGCATCCACAGTCGGTGGGGGAGTGAACGACTGTGTCGGTTCCATAACTGACTGCCTCATTCAGGATAATTCAGCTCGGTTCTCCGGCGGTGGTGTCTGCTCCTGCGATGGACCCATCAAGAACTGCCTGATTACTGGTAACTCGGCCGAGGGTGGTAGCGGGGGAGGCATCTGTGGCTGCAGCGGTCCCGTCCAGAACTGCACAATAGCTCACAACTCAGCAGCAGAAGGCGGCGGCGGCATAGATTGGTGCAGCGGCAGGATATCAAACTGCATCATCTGGGGCAACGGCGATACGGGAGAGCTGGGGCCGGACTCGCACATGCCATCCTTCACATATAGTTGTGTCAAAGACTGGACTGACGGCGGAGTAGGCAACATCGCGGATGACCCGCTGTTCGCAACTGGGCCACTGGGTGACTATTATCTGTCCTCCCTGACGGCGGGTCAGGATGCGGATAGCCCCTGCATCGACGCTGGCAGCGATACCGCTGAAAACCTCGGCCTGGACAAGCTCACAACCCGGACCGACGGAGGCGCCGAGAAAGGGATTGCCGATATGGGATACCACTATCCCAT
>CAZKNE010000287.1:1426-3617 GCA_964554005.1 uncultured bacterium
CGAGTGTTCGCTCAGTAACGATGAGTTTGCCCCGGGGGATTTGATCGAGGCGTTTGCCGCCGTTGAGAACACGGGCCCAGAAGCCTTTGTCGATGCCTACGTAGCAATTGTTTTGCCCGACGAAACCATCGTGTGCCTCGGCCCTGATGGCTTCGATGTCGGTATCTGGCCCCGTGTAACGAACATATTCCTGCCCGCGGACGTCAGCATGGGACCGCTTCAGGTATTCGAGCTGACGGTCCCGGCGGACGCAGCGCCGGGCTCGTATCTTTACGCCGCGGGGCTTTCACCAGCGGGGCGTAAGTCCTTTATATCAACGTGTCTAAAATCGTTTGAGATTCGAGTTGATGAGTGAGCGTTTCAAGACCACTGCTTGGAACACAGCGGAATATGACAAGGAGGGTTATAGGATGAAGCTGTCTTCTTCCATCTTGATTATGGTTTCAGTCATGGTTCTTGGTTACCTGGCGGCCACACTCTCGGCGGCGGAATATCACGTCAACCAGGACGGCACCAGCGACTTCCAGGCGATACAGGAGGCGATCGATGCCGCGCAGGATGGCGACACCATTATCGTGCACCCCGGGACCTACTACGAGAACATCCGCTTTTCCGGCAAGAACATCGCCTTGACCTCGGAAGACCCGGAGGACCCCCAGACCGTCACCTCAACGGTCATCGATGGAGGCAGGATAGACGCCGTCGTTACATTCTTGGGCACTGAGGACCGCACCTGCGAGCTCAGGGGCTTCACCCTTGAGAACGGGGAAGCGCTGTACGGCGGAGGGATACTTGGAGGCACTCGGGATGGTCCGAAATCGGGGGCCTCTGTCTTGAACTGCATCATCAGAGGGAATCTTGCCATCTGTGGCGGGGGCCTCTATGGTTGCGACGGCACGATCGATAATTGCAGGATCAGCGACAACTATTCGTCCGACGCAACAGGCGGGGATGGTGGTGGGTTGAGTTCCTGTGAGGGTGTCATCGCCAATTGCCTCATTGTCGGCAATTCTGCGCAGCGGGGCGGTGGGTTGAGTTCCTGTGACGGGACGATCCTCAACTGCACCATCAGCGGCAATTTGGCTGAACTGGGCGGGGGAATCTACGAATGCGAGGGGACGATCACCAATAGCATCGTCTGGGGCAATTGGGCCCGTGAGGGAGATGAGATAGATCCGGGATATGTGGAGTTAGAACAATCCTATTGCTGTATTCGGGACTTTTCGGGTAACGGCGAGGGAAACATCTCAGACGATCCCTTGTTCGTTGACCCCGAAGAGGGCGATTTCCACCTCCAGCCCGATTCTCCCTGCATCGATGCAGGACGCAACCCGTCAGCGTTTTCCAATCGCGACCTCGATGGCGAGGCGCGCATAATCAACTGGACCGTTGACATCGGCGCCTATGAACACCTCGACGGCTGTTGGGTGTTGGTTGAATCCGACCGGGACGACTATGGCAGTGGAAATATGGCCGTTCTTTCCATAGAAGGAGGAAGTTTCGGTTCAGATCGCACCGTTGATGTTTACGCCGCGCTCAGGTTCCCCGGAGGTTCGCTGTTGTTTATTCCCTCTCTCTCGACAGATTGGGCGCCTTGGTTCTCGGGACTAGTTCTCGCCTCAGACGCTCGTTTTGCCGAGGCGTTCTCCTATACCTTCTCCGAGGCCGACCTGGTCGGCAATTATACCGTCTATTCTGCGCTTTATGAGCATGGTTCAGCCCAGCCTGAGCATCTGCTCACAGACATCTCAACGACCTCCTTCAGGTACCGAAAGGGCAGCACGGCGATCTTCGAGGTCAAACAGGACGGCACAGGCAGTTTCAGGGCTATCCAGGATGCGATCGACGCAGTGTCCGAAGGTGACACGATAATCGTGTATCCGGGCGTCTATCATGAAAACGTCGAGTTCAAGGGCAGGAACATCATCCTGCGATCGACGAATCCGGCAGATACCGAGATAGTCGAGTCAACGGTCATCGACGGTGGCGGCAACGGCCCCGTGGTTACGTTTGCCGGCAGTGAGAATGAAACAAGTGTGCTTGCCGGCCTAACCGTGACAAACGGCGACGGAGCGGGCGTAAGGGGAACGCCCGAACGATACGGCGGCAAGGGCTGCACGGCCACAATCGGCGACTGCATCATCAGGGACAACCATGGAGAGAGGGGGGGGATTTATAACTGCGATGGGGA
>CAZKNE010000288.1:0-3614 GCA_964554005.1 uncultured bacterium
CACACGTTTTCGGGACCGACAAATACGTTCATCGGCGGAGGCGTTTCTGGCCAGGACGAACAACGTCCCAGCCCTGACAGCGTTTGCGGTCTTTGCATTGTTTGCCCTGATGGTCTGCGGCTACGTGGGGATAGGTATTGGGAGACTTATTAGGCAGGAGGGGATGTAATGGCCAGGGCAGAGAGATTCGTCCTGAGGGACGGGAAGTGACGGTGAAAAGGCTCGTTCAGGCAGCTGCGATACTGCTGACGTTATGGCTTTGCCAAACGGCCATGCGTCCATTTCTAACACAGGTGAACCTCGAGTGGGGCAAGCGCAACATGAATCAGGCCGTCAAAATGGCCGAGGCGGCCAGCAAGCGCAAGAAGCCTCTGACGATGGCTTTGACAGTCCTTCGGCGGGCTGAGAAGTTTTTCGTGACAGCCAAGAGGGTAACGCTCGGCGACGGACAGGTTTGGCTATACCTTGCTCACGTTTTCAGCTTACAGGAGAAGCTCGACAAGGACCTGTCCAAAAGCACGCGAAACGGACTGCGCAAAAAGGTCATAAAAATCGTTGACCAGGCCGAGCATTTCTACATGGACAACAACATGTTGCTGCGCAGGGCGTTGGCCTACGCTGGCCTCGGGAACACGGCAATGGCGATACATGGCCTTGAGGAAGCACTTTTCTACTATAGCACCTGGTCACAGGCGATTAGGCCGCTCGCGCAGATATACATGCACGAGTTGCTGAAGACAAGCAGGAACGACCCGAAGCGGATTCTCAAACAGATGGAGCGGCTCGTCGCCCGGTCCCCAAAGAACCGCGAAGCTGTGATCTATCTGGGCAGGGTCTATCTTGAGCAGCGCCGACCGCAGGAGGCTCGGGCGTGTTTCAAACAGGCAGAGATCAGACACTGGGGCGAGATCACTCTTGGCAGGCTAGTAGCCCAATCATACGCGCAGGAGGGCAACTATCGAAGGGCGGTCTGGGAGCTCTGCCGCGTCCTTCATATATCCAAGTCCAAGAAAAGCAAGAACTTAGCCCCAGTCATTAAAACGATAAATGCGCTGCTTAAACGAGACCAAAAAAACGCCGACGCTCACTTCATCATGGGCAGGGCGCAGCAGAAGAACATGGCCGACTTCAACGCAGCGAGGCGTGAGTATCTCGCAGCATATAAGCTCCAAAAAACTCACTTTGAGACAGTCTGGCGGCTGGCCGAGGTGTGCGAGGTGCTCGGAGATAAACCAGAAGCTGCGAAATGGCGGGCTGCTGGGCAGAGAATCCTTGCGCACACCAAGAGCATCAAGCTTGTCCCTCCTTCAGGCAAGACGAGGCTGTCGCACTGCCTCTTCGTTGCCGATGCCAATCAGCTCTCACCCGTGCTCGGCAAGGTCGTGAATGACAAGGCCTCAACATCTGGCAAGGCAGTCTTCCTCGGCAAGGAGAGCGGTCGTGGGGTCCCGATTAGGCTGAGATGCCGACCGCTTCCGGCCGGCGACTACGAGCTCAGCGTCAGGATACGTGCTGTGAAACTGCCCAAGGGTCACAAAACTAGGCTTGCGAGCATCCGTATCGACGGCGACAGCATCCGGCGTTCCGGCACAAAGAGGGGGGCGCGGCGGACGGTATATGCCAGGGATTTCCAACGTGCGAACGAGTATCGGGACTTCACAATCAAGTTCTATCATCCGGGGCTCGTCGATTACGAGATACTAATCGAGTATATGGCCGCCTGCGACCTCTACGTGGACAGGATTGCAGTCGGCATTGTTCAGCATTGATGTCTGAGACTTATTCTGCGGAGGGAAAAAATGAAGATCAAATGGCTTGGCCACTCTGCATTCTCCATCACGGCGAGCGACGGGACGGCAATACTCACTGATCCCTACCGGCCGGGCGCATTCGGCGGCGCGATAAAACATGCGCCCATTCGCGAGCGCTTCGACGTCGTAACCGTGAGCCACAAGCACGCTGACCACGATGGGGTTGATGGTCTGGTGGGCAACCCAATGGTTGTTGATACGGTTGGGCACTGCGAGGCGCAAGGCGCGCCGATAGATGGGATAGCGACGTTTCATGACAAGAGCGGCGGATCGCAACGAGGCAGCAACATAGTCTTTTGCCTGAACGTCGATGGCTTGAGGGTCTGCCACCTGGGCGATTTGGGCCATCTCCTAGATGATGCGACTTGCGCTGCGCTCGGCGACGTCAATGTGCTTCTGACGCCAGTCGGCGGGACGTTCACGATCGACGCAGACGAGGCGTGGGAGGTGATTGAGAAGATCGGGCCAAGAGTTGTCATCCCGATGCATTTCAAGACCCCAAAAATTGGCTTCGACCTCGCGTCGATTGACAAGTTCACGGCCGGAAAGCCCAACGTTGTTCAGGCCGGCTCTTCCGAGGTTGAACTGACGCGAGAGACTCTGCCCCCGAAGCTCCAGGTCATCGTCCTCGAATACGCCCTTTGAGCCGAAAAATCAGATTGGATGCCGGGGAGCGAGATGCTGGGAGGGGTGTGCAATAGCCCTCGGTCCTCCCCGAAAGGGGATACCAGGGGTAGCCGCAGGCGCAGCCTGACGGTTTAGGGAGAATCCCCTCCCTCCCCTGCCGTTGCGTTTCACGCACGGCTACCGACGGCAATCCCTTTCAGGGATTCGGACGCGGAGGATCACTCGCGAATAGTAAATGGGAATAAGCTCGGCTCGCCGATGAACTCGAACTGGCCTGGCTCGGTCAGCGCAGCGGCAAAAAAATAGATCCCAGGCTCTTCTGGGACGGTCGTCCGGAGGACTTCACTGGGCCCGAAATCAAACCCGCTCGGCAGCACCACGTTGGAGACCCAGGGATGTATGCCTACTGTGAGGCCGCTGCTGGTGAGCGAGATTATCGTTCCGTCTGGCAGGACGAACGCCACATACGCATCGACCGTGACGTCGGGGCCCGGATTCTGGGCCTCGACCATCCCGACAAGGAGGTCCCCGGGAGCAAACTCGCTTTCGTTAAGCGAGCACTCGATGATCGGTTCTTGACCGAGGGGCAGGGGGTAATGGTAGCCCATATCCACGACGCCCGTGTCTTGAACGCTGTCTGTCCTCGTAGTGAACTTGTGGAGGCCGAGGCTCTCCGCGCTAGCGCTGCCCGCGTCAAGGCACGGGCTGTCGGCATCCTGCCCCGCCGCCCTACAGGAAAGATAATAGTCCCCGAGCGGCCCTGTTACGAAGAGCGGATCATCCGAGATATTGCCCTCGCCGCCGCCGGTCCAATCCCGAATGCAGCAATGCGTTATTAGACCCTGGCAGCGGTGCAGCTCTCGGCCCTGTTCTGCCTCATTCCCCCAAACGATACAGTTGCTGATTGGCCCGCCGCAATAAAACAACCCGCCGCCCCAGGCAGCCGAGTTGCCGCTGATCGTGCAGTTGATGATCGTCGCGTCAGAGTCGTACAGCCCGCCGCCATCCCCGTTGGTAGAATTGTCGCTGATCGTGCAGTTCATGATCAGCCCGTAGCAGTTCGCCAGCCCGCCCGCTTCATACGCAGCGTTGCCCGTGATCGTGCAGTCGCTGATCAGCCCAAGGCAGTAGCGCAGTCCCCCGCCCTTATCGTCGGCGGTGTTGCCGCTGATCGTA
>CAZKNE010000289.1:0-3608 GCA_964554005.1 uncultured bacterium
TACGTGGTGGATACGCCAGGCGATCACTAGGGCAATGGCGGACCAGGCTCGAACGATCAGGATACCGGTTCACATGATCGAGACTATCAACCGTATTGTTCGCACTTCTCGTTACCTAGTGCAGGAGTTTGGCCGTGAGCCGACGCCGGATGAGCTCGCACAGAGGCTCGCGATACCTCCGGACAAAATCCGCAAGATCATGAAAATAGCTCAAGAGCCGATCTCGCTGGAGACCCCGATCAACGAGGAGGAGGACAGCCATATCAACGATTTCATCCAGGACAAGAAGATAATGTCCCCGACTGACGCGGTCGATCGTCAGAACCTCAAGGAGATCACCCACCAGCTTCTGAGAAAGTATCTAACGCCGCGCGAGGAGATGATAATTATGCTCAGAATGGGCATCGAGACCGGATACGAACACACCCTTGAGGAGGCAGGTATCATGTTCAACGTCACGCGGGAGCGCATTCGCCAGATCGAGGCCAAAGCCCTCAGAAAGCTACGGCATCCGACGAGGCGCAAGTTCCTCAAGGGCTTCACCCCTTAACCTGCTCGATTGACAAGACAGCCTCCATGGGCGCGTATCGCCTCTTGCTTTTCTGATCAATGAGCCTTATCGCAGTTTCGGACCTTCATCTTGCGCCAGGGGAGAACGAGCTTCAGGCCTGCTTCGTTCGCTTCCTCGACTTCATAGAGCCTGAAGCCGAATCAATTATCATAAACGGCGATCTGTTTAGTTTTTGGTTCGGATATCGCGATGTGGTTCCGTACTGCTATGTGCCGGCGCTATCCAAGCTGCTGGACCTTGCCGACAGCGGTGTTACTTTCAGATACCTGCACGGGAACCATGACTTCAACCTCGGGCCATTCTTCGAGCGAGCGCTGCCCGCAATGATCTTCGCCGACTCGCTTCAGCTGGACTACCTGGGCGCCAAGGTCCACGTAGAGCACGGCGACCTGCTCGATCCCGACGATACCGGCTATAGGATTCTCAGGAAGGTCGTCAGAAGCAGACCCATAGCCTGGCTATTCCACGCGCTGCCGCCTCACATAGGCCTTCATGTCGCCAACTGCTCTGCACACGTCAGCAGGAACTACGTGATCGGCAAGAACAGCAACTTCTACTATCACTGCTTCGAGTCTGCATACAGAACGATGAAGTCGGGCGCAGACCTCGTCGTCTATGGCCACGGCCACCGCACCATCTTCTCCGAGATGCTCGTCGATAATCGCCAGAAGCTGCTGGTAATGCTCCCGGGCTTCAGGCAGGAAGGGCTGTGTTTCCTGCGCCTTGCGCCGGGCAGAAGTGGGCTATTCACTTTCGACATGAGCTCTGGCAAGGAGAGGCCGCTTCACCTTTTCAATATCGCCACGCTTGGTAAGAAACTCGAGGTGTAGTGTTACTTGACGCTTATACTAGGCATAGACACATCCTGCGACGACACGTCCTGCGCAGTTGCGTCGGATAGACGAGAGATTCTCTCCAACGTCGTCGCCTCGCAAATTGCTGACCACTCTGAGTTCGGCGGCGTGGTTCCCGAGATCGCCTGTCGGAAGCATATCGAGAACATCGTGCCGGTTGTCAGGAAGGCGCTTTCGGATGCGGACTGCACGCTCGCAGACTGCGCAGCGATAGCGGTTACGCAAGGCCCCGGGCTTGTCGGTGCGCTGCTGGTTGGGATAGGCGTTGCCAAGGCGATCGCATACTCGCGCGGACTGCCGCTGGTGCCTGTCAACCACCTTGAGGGCCACATCATCTCGCCTCTTCTTGCCCCAAACGCTCAATACAGTTTCCCGTTTGTCTCGCTAGTCGTCTCCGGCGGCCACACGAGCCTCTACGTGGCAAGAGACTTCGGTCAATATGAACTCAAGGGGCGGACGGTTGACGACGCTGCCGGCGAGGCGTTCGACAAGGTAGCAAAGGCGCTCTCGCTGGGCTATCCGGGTGGCCCGGTGATTGAGCGGCTGGCGAGCGAGTCATGCGGCGATCACATCCACTTTCCAAGCCCGATGATCAGGCACGACAACTACGACTTCAGCTTCTCCGGCCTCAAGACAGCAGTCCTCAACTACCTCCGGTTCGAGCTAGGGATTGCGTCATTGCAAGATGCCTCGGCCAAGCTCGAGGCCAGCATGGTCAGCAAGATATGCGCAGGCTTCGAGCAGGCCGTATTCGACGTCTTGATCCACAAAACGCTGAGGCTTGCCGAAACAGAGGACATCTCGCTGATCGGACTCGGCGGCGGAGTCTCGGCCAACTCCGAGCTGCGCAAGCAGCTCTCGGACGCGGCTCGAGAACGGGGGCTTCGCGTCCTGCTGCCGCCCAAGGACCTCAGCACTGACAACGGTGCGATGATCGCCTGCGCTGCGTTCCATCATCTCGAGAAGAACGAGCTCGCAGGTCTCGACCTCGATGCAGTCCCGGGCCTTGCTCTATGACCGCTCATCTGCCATCTGCTGGCTCAATCGGACAAGCAGATTGAGGGTCTATGGCGGAAGACAATAACGATGCCGAGAACCTAGCACGGCCGAGCGGAAACGGATGCAGGCAGCTGCTCCTGCTCGCGCTCGTATTCCTCATGCTTTCCGTGGTCTTCACTCGCAACGTTGCGCTGTTTATCGCTGACGGGACCCCGTGCGGCGGGGGCGACTCGGCCATGTTCGCCTGGAACTTCTGGTGGGTCGCCGAACAGCTCAAGCATGGCGACCTGTTCTTCAAGTGCGACTGGGCGATGATCCCGTTTGGGATCAGGACCATCTATCACACCACAGTGCCCCTGCACTGCGCCGCGCTTGCGCCCATTACTTGGCTTTGGGGACCAATTGTCTCGAGCAATCTAAGCCTGATCTTGTCGTTCGCTCTTGGAGCACTCGGCATGGCCATTCTAGTTCGGTTTCTTACCGGCTCTTATTTGGCCGGACTCTGTGCCGGAATCGCGTTCGGCTTCTCTACAACGCACTGGTACCACGCTATCGGACACTACAACCTGACAGCTACGGAGCTTCTCCCATTTTGCCTCTATTTCCTGCTCAAATGGGCCAAAAAACACAGGCAGTTTGACCTTGTCATGGCGGCCGCGCTCCTTGCTCTAAACCTCTACAACGACTACACCACGACAATCATACTTGGGCTGTGCGCTGCCCCGATCTTTGTGCTCGGGCTCGTGCGGACAGCAAGGTCTCGCGGCAAAAAGAAAAGCCTGCTGGCCCTTAGTTTGGCGGCTGTTGTGTTCTGTGTCATAGCCTCTCCTGTGGCCTACTACGCTCGCGAGTTCTCATCACTGTTCGACGCCGATTGGGGGCGCGACATGGGTCTTGCGGTGAGGACATCGCCGGACACATTCAGCTACCTCGTCCCGGACAGCCTCGTCTGGTTCGCCAGCAACAGTCTCAAGCAGGGATGGCCCTCTCGAATCACCGGCGGCGGACTGGACCGGCCCCAGTTCTTTGGTATCTTCGCACTGATTCTCCTATGCCTTGGCGCATTTTCTCTTCGCAAAAAAGACAAGGGCCTTCTCGTGTGCCTGCTGATTGGCCTTCTTGTCTGTTTGGCCGTATCGCTTGGGCCCAAGCCGAAAGCATTCGGCGCCCAGCTCATTCCAGCT
>CAZKNE010000290.1:0-3606 GCA_964554005.1 uncultured bacterium
CGCGATCCAGCCCAGGATTGAGGTGCACTCGGAAGTCCCAACCTTTGAGTAGCCCACATTAGCAGTTACCGAATGGGGACCCTTGACATCGGAATACAGAAACCCTGTCGCGGGGGTCAAAACCATCGCACATCCTGACAGAAGCAAAGCTGCCACTATCAACACAGTCATCGGAAGAAGCGCTATTTTCATATTCTCATCCCTCCAAAAGATTTTGGTCGCAGGTGCCTCTCCACATTTCCCATCAAGCATTAACAGGGGACAATCCCTGTCGCGAGAATGGTAAGGCACTGTTTCAGATAGTCAATGATTCCGAGAACATTTACGAAACAGTCCCAACGACCAAGGTTATGTTTAAGAGGCTGAACCACGAATGGCCTGAACCAACGCGATACGCACCTACCTAATAGATGCTCGATGAAGCTCTGGTGAAATGACTTGACACAAATCGGCGGCCTCGTATCATACAAATGAGATTGTAACTGACACTAGTTTGAATTAGGAGGCTGTTATGAAGCTATTACATTTTGCTTTTGCTGCGGCGCTTGTATGCACGCTCGTTTGGCCATCGGTTACTCAGGGCCGCACGATAACGGTGCCGGACGATTTCCTGAGTATTCAGGATGCCGTTTATGATACGAATACCGGGGACACGGTCTTTATTAGGGAAGGATTGTATTATGAGACGTCGATCTCACTAAGCCCTATCGGCAAGAGGGCCCCGGAGCGGGAGGCAATAACGATCGTAGGCGAGGGTATGGGCAAGACGATCATCGATGGGTCCAAGGGCGGATTCGATATTTTCATCGTCAATGCTCCCTACACGATCATCCGGAACCTTACAGTTCAGAACAGCAAGGCCTCGGGCATCTGCTTCCGGGGCAAAGGAGATGTCTCGGTGGCCATCAACTGCGAGAGCACGGGCAATCGGACGGGGATAAAGTGTCAGATCACGAGCTACGACCAGAACCTTCACACTGACATTTCCAAGGCGCTCATAATCGACAACCGGCTTGTCGATAACAAATTCTCTGGGCTGTATCTCGAGTATGGCTGTCAGGCGAGTGTGATGCACAATTGGGTGGAGGGGAGTGGTTATGCCGGGGTCTATTGCCGGATGGACGCTGTCCTAACGCCTTGCGAACCGATTATCCGCAACAACCACATAATCAATAACGCTGCTGGCCCAGATGTGTATGGAGGAGTTGTGATCGGAGGGATGGCACAGCCGACCATTCGCAACAACGTCATAGTTGGCTTCCCAACGGGCGTTTACTGGTATCAGGGCAATCACGTGGACTGGTTCAGGAACAACGTGATCACAGAATGTGCCGTTGGAGCAGCGTCCAAGGTGAGGAAAAGGCTCGACTACTGTCTGTTCTATGACAATGGCCAGGACGCAAATAACCTCCAGCTTGGTGCAAATATGATAACCGGCGAGGACCCGCTATTTGTCGATGCAGAGAACGCCGACTATCATCTTGCAGCGGGTTCCCCTTGTATCGGGACAGGCGATCCAGATATGCCAGATGAGACTTCCGAGACGAACTACGACGGCACCGACATCGACATGGGTGTCTATGGAGGCAAGGAGGTCGGCCCCGTATGCAAAATTATTCTGTCCAAACCGTCCAAGGACCGAGACGGCGTCAAGACTTATTACGTGGCTGAGCATTACGAGGACCTCAACGGCAACGGAAGATGGGACCTTGGCGAGCCGTTCGAGGACGCTAACGACAACGGTAGGTGGGACGAGGGTGAGACTTTCACGGATGAGAATCACAACGGCGTTTGGGACGAAGGAGAGCCCTATATCGACGAGAACTACAACGGGCGATACGACAATGGTGAGCCGTTCACTGACCTGAACGATAATGGGCACTGGAACGATCAGCGCGAGCCATACACGGACAGCAACAGGAACGACAAGTACGATCGGGGGGACGCGTTCACCTACATCGGCCTTTACACCAATTTTGGGTACGAAGCGGGGGGGACGGACCTTTTTCTGGCTTTCTTGCTGGAGGACGGCAGCTACTTCTCATACAACGCTGACGGTGTTTGGGTTCCGGGCGCATACAGTCTTCTTGACCCAGCTCCGTTTGCTGACGACAACTATGCGTTCGCAATTCACACAATGACGCTTCGCTTTTTCTATGGCTTCCCGCTAATTGACCAGAACATAGGCCTCTTTGCCGTGATGGCGCCGGCTGGGCACGTGCTCGATCAGCCCTGGGATGCAATCGCAGGCGAGACGATCACGCTTACCGAGGCTCAATAGAACGGGCAATACATGACGGGCGGTGAGCGACCAACTAACCTCATCTCGCTCGTCAACCAGAGGTTGCTGGCCAGTTTCGGCAAGCCTGAACGGAGGCCTTTGAGGTCTCCGCTGGATGAGCTCATCCTCACGGTCCTTTCTCAGAACACGACTGATGTCAATTCTCTCGCAGCCTTCCAACGGCTCAAGAACAGGTTCCCTAAATGGCACATGCTGCTGTCAGCAAGTTACAAAGAGGTGCTCGATACCATCAAAACCGCCGGGCTCGGCCCCACAAAGACGAGGCGCATCCTCGATCTGCTCCCGCAGATCAGGCAGATAGACCCAGACCTCACGATGGATTTCATCTGCTCAATGTCGCTTGAAAAGGGCTATCAGTTCCTGACGAGCTTCAAAGGAGTCGGCGCCAAGACGGCAGGCTGCGTGCTGCTATTCGCATGTGGCAAGCCGGCATTCCCCGTCGATACTCACGTTTTCAGGGTGGCGAGAAGGATCGGTCTGGACCACGCCTCGCGCACGCGCGAGCAGCTGCAGCGCTTCCTCGAGCAGGTAGTCCCTGAGGATGATAGATATAACTTGCACATGAACCTCATCCGCCTAGGTAGGGAGGTCTGCCTCGCCCGTGCGCCCAGATGCGACCGCTGCTTTTTGCAGGACCTTTGCGAGCAGCGTCTCCATCAAGGGAGTTGAGATTCAAGAAGGTCCCCGTTGAAAGGTTTTGTCCTCGGCTCGAGGTCCGGCCTTAGACCTGAACGCTCCTGGCCAGGGCGGCAACCACTATAGCCGGGCCGCGCGCATGAAGTTGGTCGGCGTCGTTTCAGATGCGGGAAGGCCCGCCGTTACAATATAGAGCTCTTGCTTGTGGATTATTCCCCGCTCCAGCAGCACTCGCTCAGCCACCTCGAGCATGTGGTCGGTGCTCATTATCTCCTCGACAAGGATCGGCATGACACCCCACAGAATGTTCAGCCGCCGCAGCGTGGTCCTGTCGGGCGTGATCGCGACAACAGGCATCGGCAACCTGTGCTGCGAGATGAGCTGAGCTGTTCGGCCAGTCCGCGTGAACGCCACGATCGCGCTTGCGCCAAGGTCGTGGGCCGCGGTCGCCGCCGAGTGCCCTATCGCTGCATCGATTCTGCATTTGCCCTCATCTTGCCGTGTCATTATGGGACATACGTGCGGCTCGGTGTAGGAAGCAATGCTCGCCATCATCTCGACCGCCTCAATCGGATGCTTGCCGATGGTCGTCTCCTCAGAAAGCATCGTCGCATCAGTGCCATCTAGTATCGCGTTCGCCACGTCCGTCGTCTCCGCCCGAGTAGGTC
>CAZKNE010000291.1:0-3600 GCA_964554005.1 uncultured bacterium
AGCGTTCTTGTCGGCTCCCGCAAGCCGATGATCATCACCTCCCGCGTCGAGGTGCAGAACAACGAGCTGCATTCCATCGCGCTTGCCGTGCTTCTGCACACCTTCTACAACAGAGGTGCGAGCGAGGCCGCCTGAGGTTCAGGGCTTGCCGGATGCTATCTTGCTTGGCGGCAGCTCTTGGGCCGCGATCCCATAAATCTCGAACACCGCCTCGTCAATCGTTCGCTCCAGGTCGCTGACTGCTTGCGAGTGAGCAAGTCTGGCCTGGCGAGCCTCCTTGACTCGAGCCACAATCTCGTCATGTAAGCTCTTGAATCGTTCCTGCTCCGACATCGGGGCAACCTTTATCGGGAGCCTGACAAGCGTGTGAGCGTAGTATTCATATAAGCGCCCCATCTTCTTGGCGATGCGCCGAAAGTAAAAGCCCAGTAGGCTCGAGTTGAGCAGACAGCAGAGATATTCCGGCAGGAACGCGTCACCGGCATTTATACAATAGACGTCCGCGCTACAGTAATGGCGGCCATAATCGACCGCGAACCTGCTCTCTTTGGCCTTGAACGGGACCAATATCTTGGGCGTGGCGGACGCGAACTGCTCGGGTCTTCTTGGCCGGATTAGCCTCCACCAGGGTCTATTCATCGGGGCAACCTCGTAGCGGCTCTCGAGAATGTCCCGGAACCTCGCAAGGTGCCGAGCCAGGTTCGGCATGCTCACCGGGTCTGGTTTCTCCACAATGTATAGGACATATTGCCCAGAATCCCGCAATACCCATCGATCAAGTTGAGAGTTCTTGACCCACGGCTTGACGAGTGCCCGCTCCTGGGGCAGCAGTTTCAAAGCCGCAACCTCATCCGTGGAAAGCACGAATATGCCCTCTTGAGCCCACCTGGGCGCCTGCTGGCCGTCTTCTCGCGCCTTGTCTGCTCCAGTAATGAGGCCTGGGCTCACTGACGCCACCTCGCCCAGGCCCGAATCTGAAGCTGCCTCAAGCCTGTGCATCAGCTCCCGCTCTGACGGAGGCGCTAACACCCAGCGATCGGCAAGCAGCAGCTGCGGCACGTCAAAGCTTTTCCACGCCGATGCGGCGTCTGATAGGAGACCCTCTAAACTGACGCCGCCATCAATCTTGGCCACGCTCGGAGCACGAAAGACCCTGAGGTTGTGCAACGAGTTTGGTTTCCCTTTTCTCAGAACCAGCACGCATACCTGAATGCCTCGCCCACCGAAGACTGAAACAGTGTCGAAATCGAGCAGATAGACCAGTTCGGTCTTTCGGGCGAGGAAGCCGCGCAGTGGTGCCGCCTTGTCCGCCCCAAGCCAGTAACGAGGGACCACGTATCCCAAGACGCCGCCTGTGCGGAGGCACTCGACGCCTCTCTCGATGAAGTAGTAAAAGACGTCTGCCTTCCCATCAAAGACCGAATATCCAGCCAGGACCTGTTGCCGATACGCCGGCGAGTGATGATGGAATCCAAGATATGGAGGATTGCCGACTATGACGTCGAACTTCGGACTCGAGGCGGGATTGAGCAGAAACGTCGAGCCAGTCGGTTGCTGTGACGCGGATGGCCTATTGAAAGGGAGTCCCGATCTTTTGTCTAGGAAGTCGTGGCGATACAAACTGGCGGCAGTAGCATCGAATTTCCCGTGCAGGCGAAAGTGGAGAAAGCCCAAACTCAGCTCTGCGAGGGCGAGAGCGGTCGGATCGATGTCAAGCCCGAAGAGGTCATCCCCCGCTTCATTCCGGGGGCCTGCTGCATCGGGTAGCTGCTCAGCATCCGGCTGTGATTCGGAGAGAATGCGAGCCGCAGCCAGAAGAAAAGCGCCTGAGCCACACGCCGGGTCGAGTATCCTAAGTTTTCGAAAGGCTTCGGACTGCCCCCAGCGTTCGGAGCGGGCCTTTAGACAAAGCCGAACCAAAAGTTCCGAGAGCCAGCCAGGCGTGTAATACTGCCCTTTGGAGCGTCGAGTGCTTGTGCCTCATTGCACGACTCATACACCCAGACCAAGATGTCATCAGCCAGCCAGAATCTACGCGGCAGCGACTCGGAAATCAGCCTGGCCGCGGAATTGATGCCCGCAAGGTCGGCTCCTTCATCGCTAGAAAGGACGACATCGAGGGCATTGTGAAGGGCATGTGGCCAGCTGGACGCATCGATGTTTGCTGGAGGCCATTTTCCTTTCTTAGTCCGCGCAAGCCAGGCCACTGCCGATGCGGCCGCAATTACTACAAGGGCGGCCCTGTTCACGGGATGAGGGCCAGGCATAAGAGATTCCGTTCGCCGGCGCGCCTTGCGAAGCGCCGTCCTAAGGTCAGGTAAATCTTCTCGACGAATGGTGTTCATGTCTAGACTTGGCATCTCTCAGGAAATAAGGCTGTCTTGCTCTTCCAAAGCAATCATAGCTGGCTCATCTGACGTGTCATACGTCGTTGTCCATAGTGGAATCCGCCTATCAGTCGCTGGAAATGCGCATCCTCGGCCCATTGTGGGCTTGAGGTCTCCGCCTTGTCAATATCTGCGACTGGGGGAGCTATGCTGACGCGAATGCTTGTCATTCTTCGCGCAGAAACTTGACAACAGGCAGGTCCAGAACCTATATTCTGTTTGGTATTCGTTACACTCCCCGATAGCTCAGTTGGTAGAGCAGGTGGCTGTTAACCACCGGGTCGGCGGTTCGAGTCCGTCTCGGGGAGCCATCACTGAAAACCACGAACTTACCGAGGCTCGTAGGTTAGCGATAGAGTCAGAGGGGACGGGAGGTGAGAAACGATCGTCTTCCCTGATTAGAGGGTTACGGCAAGGCGGACATGAGGATGGATTCTCCAGTTGCAGAAAAAGTTTTCGGGTTCCAAGTGGCACTCCGACTGTTGGGTCCGGAGTCCGGAAATATCTTTCCCGGATTCTCCCGTTCTCCGTTTTTTGCCTCGCCTTGTTTAACAGCCGTGTTGCGTTTGGGCTCCTCAAAAGGTAAGCCATGATGGGAACAGTAGATCGAATCAAGCCCGATTCCTACGGGATCACAACTTATCTCGAAAACCTTCGTAAGGGACAGTATCAGGTCCCAACTTTCCAGCGAGAAGTTGTGTGGGACCGCGGCAGGGTCAAGAGGTTTTGGGACAGCATCTACAAGTTCTATCCGCTGGGCAGCATTCTCGTTTGGCTCACTGAAACCAAGCTCCAAAATCATCGGGAAATCGGCGGTCTTCGCCTCCGGGAGGAACAATCCGTTCACGAGTTCCACTACTTGCTGGACGGCCAGCAGCGCACTACTGCTCTCCTGACCTCCATCTATGGCGGTAGCATCAAGGGGCAGGATAACGCCGACCCGCATTTATATGTCGATCTGACGGTCGTGGAAACCGATGAAGTCGAGGATGATTCGTGGCGAGCACGATTCTTATTTTGGGATGAGATAGACGACAGGGATGGCAAGTTACTTCGAAATGTCGGTCGCAAGAAAAAGTGGAAGCAAGGGCTCATTGTGAAGTTGGACGATATTGCCCACAGTTACCAGGAAATCGAGGAGAAGCTTGAGAAAAAGGGGCACAAATACCAAGATGCGCCACGCGCTCAGCTTCGGCGATTCAAAGAGGTATTC
>CAZKNE010000292.1:0-3586 GCA_964554005.1 uncultured bacterium
GACGAGCGTAGTGGTCGGTGCTCTTACGGCAGTCAAGACTGGAAAGCGCCGTGTGATGACGCTTGGGGGGCATGATGAGCTTTATGCACTGTCACGACTTGCACCTGCACGGGAGCAGATATTCGTAACAATGTCAGAGTCCGAATACTCACAATATGTGATGAACACCCGAAACCTGACGCCCAAGTTCGATATCCACATACAGACCGGCGATCAGTTCGGGCGGCGCGGCTGGTCTTCGCAAGAGGTCGCCCGCAGATTGGCCAAGTTAGCGGGACTTGATGACCTCGTTGCGGCGGTAGTCCCTCACTGGGTTCGGCAGGTTGTCTGTCGGCCGGAGGTGAGCTTTATTGAGGCTATACTATCGCTCTTTCGGGTTCAAAGGCCAGTGCTCTGGGTTAAGGATGGGGTTCTATTCGTGATGGACATGTCGCTGGTGGCGAACTTCGCGGACGGTTCCCCCACCATCTCAAACGGCCTTCTGGCGGCGCGAGTTGCTATGGGGCCGGGTCTGCCTGAGGGCGCCTGTCTCAACCTCCAAGGGGGCCTGGGCAAGTTCAGGCCGGACAAGTTCGAGGGCAAGACGTGGACGGCCGCGTTCAACCTAGGCTCGGCACTCTCGAAGGCAGACATCGAGGTCAGGTCAGGCCTCCTGCGATCGTTGCTCTCACGCTGCCAATGCTACGGCGGTTATGAGTTTGACGAGCGTGTCGAGCGAGGCGAGAGCGAGATTCATGTCGTTAATGAGCTTTGGCTGAAAGACGTGATCGGGAACCGTCAGCGGCAGCTTTTCTCGCAGGAAAGGATTTATCGGACAAGCCCTTGCGTCAACTGGTCGGACACATCGGCATGCTGCAACCTGGGTATCCGCTGTAATGGGAGGGGAACGGCGGTCTGCTGCGGCTGGTATCAACCCAGGCCGAGCGTGGACGCTGAGCACGGTCAGATGGTCAGATGCGAGGAGACGCTCCACATCTATGAACGGACCGGCTGGGATGTTGAGACACCCAGGGAGCTGGCCAGCCACACGGTGGTCTCGGGCAAGGCTTGGGTGCGAGGTTCTGGTTCGGACTCGGACTCGGAGTCGGACGAGGACAGCGGTTTGGTCTGCGTATGGCTTGACCCGATTGAATACCAGATACGCTCGTTCTCTTATGATGCTGCCCTGGGGACCTTGAACGAGCAGCTTACCGAAAAGCGAGCGGCCGTCTTCAGCGACACGGCAGAGTGTGATTTTTGGCTGGCGCAGACATCACCCGGCTCACCGCAAGGAGGTGGATGTTCGCTTGGGCAGAACGTGTGCGACCATTTTGATGGGGCAACGGGGAATTGTCGGCTTGGCCTTCCGTGCGACGAGTTCGGGAGGCTTGCGACCTGCCCCGAGTACACAGGCTCGCGACGCAGTTGCCCGGGACAGATGGGGGCAAATGGCAAAACATGTCGCTACATATCTGGCTGCGCTGATTGCACCTTGAGATGGCGCAAGCTCGCAGATGCAAAGCTGCCGACGGACATTCCGTCCGATTCGGTGATCAGGACGAGTCTCATCGGAAACGGCGGGAGCATCCCCGACTACCGCGGCAACGTAGCGGCTCCGGACGGGGTGGACCCCGAGTGCATCGTTGACCAGGAGATCGCTCGGTACGAGCAGGTTGATGCGAACACCTACCGCAGGACGACGCATTTGCTGAGGCTTGTGGGCGGGACGCTGAGGAGCAGCACCGAGTCGCACAATCTTCCGGCATCGAGTGTTCCCTCTCATCCCATCGTTTTGAGGAAGATGCGAGTCTTCTCTCAGGTTGGCGAGGCTGACAAAGAGACAACACCTGAGCCCAGGCTCAAGCGATCAGACGCCAACCTGGTCGATTGGGATGACGCAGACCGGGTTGCGGTCAGGGCATACGAGAACGTTAGCAAGGCCGGCGTGGAGGACACCTACGAGGTCCCGGGCGAGCTGCTGGTCCCGTCGGGAACGCCCCTTCTTGCGCCAGCAGACTGCGGCAGCGAGCTGCCGGCCCGGCCATCGGTTTCCGGCGTGGTCAAGGAGTGTCATGTCGTCTCTTCGTCCAAGCCGGACGGTAAAGGTCTCTCGACGACTCGGCTTAAGGTGAGGTTCTGACAATGCATTCAGGGCGATTCGGCGACCCACGGCATATCGCCTCAAGGGTGGTGGCCAGAGTCTCCGACCGGGTTTTCGTGACGTCGGAGGGGGAGCTAGTTGATGGCTCAGCGTCCGAAGGCGAGCGCGTGGTCATTTTTGAGCGCCCGGGCATCGAGGGTCCGACAAAGGTTGCTGGTGGGCTTCCAGTTAAGGGCGGCATGATAGTGCAAGAAGATGCGGAACGGGTTGTTATGTTCCGACTTTGCCTGGACGGAGGTGACTTCGAGCCGCCATACAACGACTGGCTTGGTAGGCTCCTAGTCCTTGAAAATGGGAATCGGCCAAAGCTCTTCGCAGTGCCCCACGACCCCAAGTTTCCGGGCTACAAGGAGGCGTTCGGGTGCCACCTCATCTGGGGACAGGGTCTGTGCAAAGCGCACGCCAAATGCCGCAATACGAACGGCGAGAGACCGTGCGAGGCGCCTTCGGGGAGCACCTGCAAGAAGACTTATGAAACCTGTAAAGACCGGCGGAACTTTGCGCCCTGCCCCTACACATTCGGGGAGTATCCCTGCCTTGCCGACCCTGCCGATGACCCATGCCAGCACTCCGTTAGGACTTGCAGAGCGCTTGGCAAGGGCGACTGGCCTGCGGACGGCCACTCCATCTACGCGGCCTATGGGTCATGTAACAACACTTATGGAACGTGCGAGGCGCGGGCCTCTTTCCTACCCTTCAGCCCTGAGTTTCATGCCTATTGTGCACTCCGCCCGGACCCACCCTTCGATCTCTCGCTGCACGCGGCGTGGCACGGGCGATGCATCTGGCTGGGTCAGTCTCAAGAGGCGCTCGATAACATGGCAGAAGCATCACAGGACCAGTTCACGGTATCGCGTGTCTGGGTCGCATCCAACAGCTCGATAAGGCTCCGGAAGGAGACCCCTGCCGTGGTGATACCCACCATCCCCTCCGAAGCAATACTGAAGCAGATGTCCGCCACAGAAGGGGCCACAGGCGTTGCAGTCGCAGACCTCTCCTACTCGATCGGCGTTCCCGTTCACGGCAACTCGCACCATATCGGCTCGGTGCAGTGGATAACGTCATCGAGCGAGGAGCTGCCCCCGGCCAGCGTCGTTGTCAACGGCTCCCCTGATGGCGAGATATGGTCTGAAGAGGGCAAAGTGATTCTGACCGATGACCTGAAAGTTACTTATGATGAAAACGCACCGACCTGGCCAACGCACCTCGAGCGGACGGAGTGCCGGGCGCCTCGTCTGGTGCAGGCTGGCCGCGACAAGCTTCTCGTTTACACTTTGATGGGCCGAGTGGCTTTCCACACAGAGACGACCGGCGATGGCGGCCACAAGAGGGTTTACGACGAGATGTGGATAAGGCTTGCGTGCAACGGCGAGGAATGCACGTTCGAGCCCGAGATAGCATTTGACGGCTACATCCCGCAATGGCCCGCGCAGCCAGATGGGCACA
>CAZKNE010000293.1:0-3577 GCA_964554005.1 uncultured bacterium
GCGATCACGATCAGACAAAGCGCTTGCCTCGATCTGATCTCCGAACTGCGGGTCTTCGACCAGACGGTGATTGCGTTTCACAAGGCACGGGATACCAGCGGGCTTCAGGCTGAGTTGAAAGCCCTTTCGCGGCTTGAGAACGCGGTCGAGGAGGTCTGCGTGGGGCTTTCGGCGGCAGGAATGTCAAAAACTTCGCCTCGGATGCTCTATTCCGCGCTTCTCATGGGGTTGAAACATGCCTACGTCCCGACCTCAAGGGAGGCAAAAGGCGTCCAGCTCTTGCCGATCAAGGAGGCATGGCTTGCCGATTGCGACTATCTTTTCTGTGGCGGCCTGACCGAAACGGGCCTCCCGGGACCGACCAGGGCAGACGTTTTCCTCCCGAAGAAGGCAAGAGCCCGGCTGAGGCTCCCTGCCATTGATGAGAAAGTCGCCGAGAGCAAGTTTCTCGTGCATGCTCTACTTATGAGCGCGTCCGAGGGCGTCTGGTTTTCATACCCCAGCAGCGTCGATGAAAAGCCTGCCCTGCTTGCAACAGCCATTCTCGAGATACAGGATGCAGC
The DNA here is from genome assembly GCA_964554005.1 of uncultured bacterium. Lineage (GTDB taxonomy): Bacteria > B130-G9 > B130-G9 > B130-G9 > B130-G9 > B130-G9. The sequence continues at coordinate 564 of CAZKNE010000293.1, forward strand.
CGGCATTGCGCCGCAGAGGTGGCAGGATGTCGAGATGCCCAGAGGCCGTGCACACGCCTCAACAGAATTGCAGGCCGCCCTCGGCTCCTTGGCGCGCGGCAATCCATCGCAGCATCCCAAAGAGCTCCTGCCTGAGGCCCTGACAATGTTTGGACAGGATTCTTCCGACCCGTCCGGAGGGTATGCGACCCCGCGCGGGATCATCAGACGGGTCCAGTCAGCGCTTCCGCAGGTTGGAGACGGGCCGGACTTGAACGGTGTAATCTCCGAACAGTGGCGAGGCCAGATTCGCGAGCTCCTGACGGACAAGAAGCTTTCCCAATCGCACGGCCGCCGTGTGTTCTACCTATCCCGTGCGGCTCTTGATGACTACTTGACGTGCCCATTCAAGTTCTTCGCCAGGCGAGTTCTAAACCTGAAACCGGAGGAGGAATTTGATGCCGACATCGCGGCCAAGGACCTGGGGACACTGCTCCACAAGGTGTTGTGCTCATTCTACCGGGGCCGAAGGCGCCCTGACGGGACAATCGAGAGGGTAACGTTCCAGAACCGGGACGCTGCCCGCACGCGCATCCGGGCGATCGCCGCGGAGCATATCCCACTGTGGGTTCCTCCTGGCGCCCCAACTGAGAGAGTATCTTCCTTGCTGCTAGAACAACAGGGGTTACTCGACGCTTTCATCGAGAATGAGGCAGCCGATGAGAGCAAGTTCGAGCCTGCATTTCTCGAGGCCTCTTTCGGCTCCATCAGTAAACACGGCCGGGCTAGCGAGGTTCTCTCGGCGGAGCCACTGCTATTGCGGTGTGAGGTTGACGGGAGCGAGGAGATGGTTGCGGTCAAGGGGATCATTGACCGGGTGGACATGCGGACGGATGGGGGACAGTGTTCATGCCGGGTTCTCGATTACAAAACAGGGACCATCCCCGGACCGAAGGAGATAAGGGAGGGAACTTCGCTCCAGCTGCCCATCTACGTTGCAGCAATCGGCCAGGCACTTCGATGCGATGCGACTGCGGCTTATTACGTCCTCTCGGAGACGGATGGGGTGAGGATGAAAGACTATTCAAGGAAGGGGGAGCTTGAAGCAGCAGTGCAGGACTTGCCTCGGGTAGTTTCTGACGTTCTTAGGTCGATTCTGGCTGGGTCATTCCCACCCCGTCCCAAAAACGACAACGACCGCTTGTGCTCCTGGTGCGATTTCAGGACAGTATGTAGAAGACCCCGTGTGGGGTCAAGTGCGCTATAGGATGGGAACCAGCTTGTTGTGAGCAATCAATACACTCAGCTCATCCAAAGACTAACGGCAAGCCAGAGGGAAGCGGCCTTCTATCGTGGTAACGTCCTGCTCCACGCGGTGGCAGGGTCCGGCAAAACAACTGTGCTCGTTGCGAGGTTCATTGAATCGTTCAAGGCAGCGCTTGACCGCGAGCCTGGCAAGCCTCTCGCTGAGAACCTGTCATCCATAGTGGCCATAACGTTCACTGAAAAGGCCGCGGCCGAGATGAGGAGAAGGATACACTCCCTATTGATCGACGGGCTAAAGACCGGACCCGCACGGGGTCACCTTCCAGGCGCGTGGCGCCAAGCCCGGGACGCAATGCGACACTCGAACATCGGCACAATCCACTCATTCTGCGCCTCGGTTCTCCAGCGGTTCCCTCTCGAGGCGGGGATTGATCCAGAGTTTGGCATTATCGATGCCACTGAAAGCTACTTGTGGCAGCGAGACGCTGTTGAGTCACTATCGCTTGACGCTGGCCAACCGGGGGCTCTCGGTGCCGATTCCTCACTGTTTACGGTCTATCCGCACAAGGTGGTTGTCAAATGGCTCATGCCAATCATCCAGCGAATCAAGCCGCTCCGCCCTCACTTGGAGCTCTATGCGAACACGCCGGAGCCGCGGCTTGCGGAGAGAATCCAAGAGATCGTGGACGGCTCGGGACTGGCTCCAGCTGACAAACGGTCAAAACATGATGTTTACGACCCACTGGTCGAGGCCAATCGGCTTAAACTGCTGGCCAAGGCAGTGCTCAGAGCTCAATCGGTCTATCGAAGCCGAAAACGAGCGCTTTCCATCCTCGATTTTGAGGATTTGCAGAGGCTGCTCCTGAAACTCTTGTCGAACCCGGGCGGGGGCATCCTTAGCCGGCTCAGGGCGGACTTCTCGACGCTGATGATCGATGAGGTGCAGGACACCAACAACACTCAGTACGAGCTGGCTCGGCTGCTTGCGAGCGCTGATGACGGGACAATCAGAGGGGGCAAGTTGTTCGCCGTGGGCGACCCCAGGCAATCGATATACGGATTCCGAGGGGCAGACCCCGGTATCTTCTGCAAGTGGGTTAAGCTGATCATTGGCTCCGGGGGCAAGGAGGTGCAGATGCGAGAGAACTTCCGCTCATTGCCCGATGTGATAGGCTTCATCAACATCGTCTTCGAGGAAGACAACACCCGTCAGGATCAAAGCAGCCCGTCCATGGTGCCGGCGCGCAGCGTTCCCTCCAATGGCCACACTGGCACGATCGAGCTGCTTTTTCCAGCCTCCGCACGCGCCCGAAAGGATAGAGTCGGGGCCGAGGCGGAAATGCTAGCCCGCCGGATCGCCTCGATGGTCGCCGCTGGCAATTCCTTTAGTAAACTGGTCTTCGATCAGGCGAGCCAAGAGCTGAGGCCATGCCGCTACGATGACATTGCCCTGCTCATCCATAGGCGCACGTACCTTCCCGCCTACGAGGATGCGTTGAGGCGCGCGGGGGTTCCATTTTGCATCTCGTCTGGGGTTGGCTTCTACGAACGGCAAGAGGTCAAGGACATCTCTTGTTTCCTGAAGTTTCTGCATAACACAGCCGACGACGTGGCTCTGGCAAGCCTGCTTCGGAGCCCATTTTTTGCCGTCAGTGATGATGCGCTTCTGGGGCTGTCAGCACTGACTGCTCGAGCTGAATGGGACAGGACGTTGTGGGGCAAGCTCCAGTCTCTAGATGAAAAGGAGCCGGACGGGGCCGCTGGCAGCA
>CAZKNE010000294.1:0-295 GCA_964554005.1 uncultured bacterium
GGGGCTTGAGATTCATGGCCTTTCAGAGTGCGAGCGGCTTAATAACGTCATCGTGTTCCACGCCGGGACAAAGATGGCTGATGGAAAGGTCGTAACCGCCGGCGGCAGAGTCCTGGGCGTAACAGCCACTGGGGCGACCAAGAAAGATGCGCTCCAACGGGTTTATGACGCGGTTGACCGGATCGATTTTCAGGGTAAGTATTTCAGGCAAGATATTGGAATGCGTAGGAGCCGTTGAGACAAGGCTAAACCGCAGATTACACGGATTAGCGCTCCTGAGGCGCTTTAAGAACCG
>CAZKNE010000294.1:305-3571 GCA_964554005.1 uncultured bacterium
GCCTGCCTTGCTCCGATTGCGGAGTTACATGAGGAACGCTATACCAGATGAAACGACAGCGAGGTGATAGTGTCAAAACTTGCTATTGACGGCGGAAAGCCCGTCAGGGACGATTTCCTTTTCTTTCACCGGTCGAGTGTTGGCAAGGATGAGCTCAACGAGATAGCCGACTCCTTCGCATCTGGCTGGCTTACGACAGGGCCGAAGACCGCGGAGTTCGAGAGGCGGTTTGCAGAGTTCCTCGGCGCCTCGGCCGTGGTTGGCCTGAACTCCTGCACAGCAGGGCTGCACCTGGGCCTAGTCGCCCTGGGTATCGGCGAGGGAGACGAGGTGATCACCACGCCGATCACGTTCCCCTCAACTGCGAACGTCATTGAGCACCAGCGAGCTAGGACGGTCTTCGTCGATGTTGAGCCTGGCACGCTTCTGATAGACCCAAAACGGCTTGAGGAGGCAATAACGCCTCGCACGAAGGCGGCGATCCCTGTGCACTATGCTGGCCACCCGTGCGATATGGGAAAGATCATGGAGATCGCAGGGGAGCATGGCATTCACATTGTCGAGGACTGCGCCCACGCGATCGAGGCCAAAATCGACGGGCGGCATTGCGGGACGTTCGGGGAGGTTGGGGCGTTCAGCTTCTACGCGACCAAGAACATAACTTGCGGCGAGGGCGGCGCGGCGTGCGTTCAGTCGCCTGAGCTTCGGGACAAGCTCACGGTTCTTAGGCTCCACGGCCTCACCAAAGACGCCTGGAAGCGTTACGACAAAGGCGGGTTCGCCCACTATGAGTGCGTTGTTCCGGGATTCAAATACAACATGATGGACATCCAGGCCGCGATGCTGTTGCACCAGCTCGCAAAACTCGAAGGCTTTGCGAGGCGCCGGCGCGAGATAGTTGCGATGTACGACGATGCCTTCGCCGAGATGCCCGAGGTTTGGCCGCTCGCCAGAAAAGCCGGCATCCAGCACGCCCACCACATATATCCGATGTTGCTCGAGCTCGAGCGGCTAAGTTGCAGCCGCGATGAGTTCCTCAACGCGATGCAGGCGGAGAACATCGGCGTCGCGGTGCACTTCAGGGCGCTTCATCTTCACCCGCACTATCGCGAGAAGTATGGTTTCAAGGTGGGCGATTTCCCGAACGCAGAGCACGCCAGCGACAGGCTCGTCAGCGTGCCGCTTTACCCATCTCTGGCAGACGAAGACGTAAAGACGGTCATCGAGGCGGTCGATAAGATAGTTGCGCACTTCAAGCGATAAGCTGATTGAATAAGGGATGGCAGCGATGGTTGAGACTAGAAACGTTTTCGATAGCGAGGAGGAGTTCGCACATCTCCGGGGCGCAGTGATGTCCACGGTCGAGGAGTTCTCGGCGGGTCGAGGCGGCAACGTGACCTACGGAGAGATAATGTTTGTACTCCAGTCCATAATTGACGAGTTGGAGCAGCGGTGCGAGAGCCATGCGTCCCCAGACGGGCCAACCTCGATCGAGAAGATGACACGTATGTCGCATATCAGGGGGGTTCTCTCGAGGACAGTGCATCTTCTGACCGAAAAGGGGATAATTAGCAAGGATGAGGAAAGCCAGCTCATCTCGGGGAGCTAGTTGAAAGCCTCGTCTGATGTCTGGCAAGAGCCTCGTCCAGATGACAGGCGTGCGAGGCCGACATTCAGCCCGCCAACCTATTGGGACGTCTGTCGAGCCAGCTGAATTGCTCACTTTCGGAGAGCCTGAGGATGTGCACCTTTTCAATAGATGGCGTCATTCTGAGGGTTATGCTCGGAAGTCAGTTCGACGCACGACTGGCCGTCCTAACCCGAAGGTTTGGCCGCCTCAACCTCGTAGCGAGGCGCCTGAACCGGCCCGGCAGGTTGTGCGGCTCGATAGATGCCCTGAACATGTCCCGCTGTTATGTCAGGCGCATGAGCAAGTCCGGCATGTTGAGGCTTGAGGAGTGCGAGAGGGAACTCTCTTTCCCCGAGCTTGCAGCTGACTATGTGCGATTTGTCTGCGCCTCTTATGTGGCCGAGTTTCTGCTCCGTGCTGTCCCTGAGAAAAGCCCCTGCCCAGAACTCTATGACCTTCTACTTCAGGCACTCGATTGCCTGCGCAATTGCGTTGGCTCTGTCGCGGTAGCTCTCGCGGCCGAGCTCAAGATGCTGGCCGCGATGGGGTTGGCCCCCTCGCTGTCGCAGTGCGTCCATTGCGGCCGAGCGGTTGAGGCAAAGCGTGCACGTTACGTGGTCGAGGCGGGCGGGATGGTCTGCTCGGACTGCTGGGGAAAGCGCAAGGCCGACTACGAGATGAGCTCACCGACTACGTTAAGCCCGGGCGTGCTGGCGTTTGCCAAGAGGGCGATTCTAAGGCCGCTGAGCTCGCTCAAAAAGACACGCATAAGCCGACCGCTTGCCCGCGAGCTACTGCATCTTTCTGCCCGCCACAAGGCCTATCACCTCCAAGTGCAGCTCAACTCGGCCAGGCTGCTCAGGGCATCTGTCCGCCTACACTAGCGGATTCGCCTGCGCTTGCCGCAATCATCTTTCAGGGCTTACGGTGCCACGGCTTATCCTACCTGTTTGCAGCCAACAGTTGATCTATGCGGGCTGCAATCTGCCTGTGCTCATTCAAGTAAAAGTTGACATCGCTGTCGCTGGGCTGGCACCCCTTGTAGCGTGCCTCGTAGGCCACCTTAGATAGGTCTCGATACTGAAACCAAATCGGCTCAAGCCGGTTCTCTGGATTCTTGATGTATTCACTCCGTTCCACGTGGCTCTTGAGCTCCAAGCCATCAGACCGCAAGGCAAATAGATTCACCAAGTGCACGACTGAATAGAAGATCGCTGTCGCCTGCCATTCAGTGTATCGCTTCGTGACATCTGATTTCCTGACGTCTTCCACGAAGTGGAGGTTGCGCAGCGATATGCTTCTATGATTGATCGACAGCTCTAATTCCTTTCACCATCTCCATCCAAAACGACTACAGTGAAACCGGCGCTCCTGTAATCTTCGAGCGCCAAGGCAGTTGCGTGGAACTCCACCTGAACGAAAGCCTGAGCGTCCTCGACCTCCGTCATTGTTTTCACAAACTCGAAATGCTCATCCGCTGCCATCTTCGGAGCGTAGAAGTCAACGTAGAACGTGTTGCCATCGAGCTTGTAGCAGATAGCATGGATTCTAGGGAACATCTCTGCAACCTCAACCACACGCCTTAACTCTTTGTTGCCCTGCCAAAAGGGCCAATGTCAGAGGAAAGGCTATCATC
>CAZKNE010000295.1:0-3003 GCA_964554005.1 uncultured bacterium
GAAGCGTCTTGTAAGTCATGATCGAGGTCTGAACGTTCGCATCAACCCGATACTTGTACGTCTGCCCGTTCAAGGGGTCTGGCGTGCCCGGCTCCGCGTTATCCGGGTCGGTAAACGTCGTGGAGGAATAGTTGGCCGCTATACAAACGCCATCTCGATAAACACTGTAAGAAACCTGCGCCTCGAAACCTGCGGCGACCTCTGACCAGCTGAGTTCGACCTTGTTGCCGGTCCCAATCACTACCCTCGAAAGGGAATCACGAGTGGCGATATTCTTCACGCCCAGCCTCGGCGGGGTCAGCATCGGGTAAATAACCCAGAACCTATCCCCGGCGGTTGCTATCGACTGGAGTTGAGCGCCTTCTTTAACATATATGATGTTAAGCGTATTCCCGACGATGAGAAAAGTCTGCGTCTGCTCGATATTAGGGTTTACATACAGGCCAACCAACGCCTGATCAGACCAAGCAGCACTCTTGTCAACTATGGTCTCAGCACCAACGCTCGTCTCCGTGCCCAAGTATCCAGCGCCCACGTAAAACGTTCTGGTGGCCGGGTCAGGATCGATGTTGCCTGAAGGGTCCTTCGCCCGCACCTTGAACGTGTAAGAAACGTCATAGTTCGGGACCGGCTGCACAAGCACTGACTCGGGAACCTCAAGAACACAGAACGACTGATTGGTGAACTGCGACCAAGTGCTGGTGAACGGGTTGAAATACGAAAACCCCATCTTCCCGAGGTTGTTGTCCTTCTCGAGCCCGTCCGTGATGGAGTTGTCAACCGCAGAGTAACAGATCGTCACGTGCTTTGAAGTTACTACCCCGCCCTCTGGGACGAAGACGTTCACATCCCAAAGCCCATTTCTGTTGATGTCAACGAACGGCTCGCCAGGATCGTAACGTCCGTTGAAGTCATCATCGAAATAGGGCTCATAAACATCATTACCGCTACCCATTATGTAGGTCTCGGGTGGTATCTGATCGCCCCTTGACGACGCCGAGGCACCACTTGCACCGAACAACATTACGAGAGCGCAAAGCCCGACGGCGGATCGTAAGAACCATCCCCGCTTTCGCATTGCCTTCCTCCTTTATTGACTATCTAAACAGGCTCTAGCAAGAGAGCAACTTCCCACAAACCCCAAAAACAAAAGTCCATAATATAACCCACCACGCAAGATGCGCCGCAAACAACGCTATTATGCGAGGCGCCTAAAACTCGTCATTGAACCGAACATTAAGACTTAAGAATATAGGGGAGACCTTCATACATGTCAACCGTGTATATCAAAGTAAATCGACCAGCTCGTTGAACCAACGCCTAATGCTCTCGCACAAACCCCAGCTTTAGCCCACCGCTTACCTACCAATGCGCCTATCAGCCGCCTGTTACCCGCTAACTCAGCTCTGTTGGGAGCGTGATCACGAACCTGGAGTACTCGCCCGGCTTTGAACTCAGCTCGATGCTGCCTCCATGCTTCTCGATTATCCCCGCCGAAACTGAAAGCCCAAGGCCCACTCCCCCCCCAACCGGCTTAGTCGTGAAGAACGGGTCGAAAACCTTAGTCGAATCATCCGTTTCAACGCCGACTCCGTTATCCTCAATGCTTATCTTGACAACAGAATCCTCACCCTGAGTCGTGATCCTGATCACAGGCTCGAAATCCGGGTCTTGCCTCCGCTTCACCGAAACTGCCTCGATACTATTGATGAGAAGATTGGTTATCACCTGGTTGACCTCCGCTGCGTAACACTCAACCTCTGGCAATCCCTCGTGATAACGCGTTTCGAGACGTATGTTTGAGCTCTTAAACCCATAATCCAAAAGCGAAGTTACTAGCCTCAACTGGTCATTGATCTGCACCGGCTCAACCTCTGGCTTCTGTTTCCTCGAGTAGTCAACGAGGTCCTGAACGATCTTCTCAATCTTGTGCACTTCCTTGACGCATGGCACGACGAATCTATTCAACTTGCGCAGATAATAGTCAATGCCCCTACCCTCTCGAGACTCCTGCGCAATAAGCTCCAGTCGTTGTTTGATAACCTCCGGACCATCCAAATCGTGAAGCGCTCGATATCTGCGGAAAATGCGATCTACATGCCAGAAATAGTCCCCAAAAAGCTTGAGCTTAGGCCCAAGCACCGAGAGCGGATTGGCAATGTTGTGCGTCAAACCAGCCGCTATCTTGCCCAGCGCAGCCAGCTTCTCTGACTGCAAGAGCTGTTCATGCGTGCGACCCAGCTGCTCAAGCGCATTCTCGAGCTGAACCGTCCTTGCGCGAACGTTCTCCTCGAGCTTCACATTGGCGTTCTTTATGGCCTCCTGCATTTGCTTCATCTCGGTTATGTCGCGCGCCACTCGAACACAGGCCAAGACCTGACCGTCTCCTGAGATAACCGGGGAAACAACGATATCTAGAACTCGCTTTGTCCCGTCCCCGTCCTCAGAAACTTCCTCGCCTCGAGAGAGCAGCCCGCTCTTAAACGTGGCAAGGGCAAGCTGTGCGCTGACGCTCGGACCTTCAGCGCTCTTCGCGCCGGGGTTGTCTTTGGGATAAGACAGACCGCTCGAGGCAATGTTGGAATAGATGACGCGAAAATCAGGGCCAATCACCTCAAACCTGTCGCCCATTGCCCCAAGCGACGACTCCAGAATCCTCTTGGCCGTCTGAGACGCCCCGAACGCCCTCAGAAGCTCGTCTTGCTTGTAGGAAATGAACTGGTGCGCAGCAACCGCGAACAAGAACGTGAAGGCCAAGCTCATGTAATCAAACTTGGCAAAGATGGCGGCAAAGGGGCCAAACCCAACCCAGATGTCCACGATGTCCCTGAAAACGACCAAGAACTCCGCCACCAGGGCGCCCGTCAGCAACAGCCAAACTCGCCCAGACCTCCCCGTCATCACGAAATTGACGAGGCAGACGATTATCGCAGAGAATATGCTCAGCGCACTCGCAAACTGAGCAATCTTTATGAAAAGTGGGACTTCCATTTCTTAAAAGCT
>CAZKNE010000295.1:3013-3560 GCA_964554005.1 uncultured bacterium
AATGAGGACGAGAAGCATTATGCACCCGAGCGCCATCGTCAGATAGTTCAGAAGATAGAACACGTCCGCAACGGCGGTCTCAGGACGGAGAAATAGCCGGCCTGCCCGGAACAACTCGCTCGCGAAAAAAAGCGACGTAACAGCGAGAAAATACCACCACCACCGCTGGGTGTCTCTGGCGAGCCCCTTGGCCCGAAGAGCTTTGACCACAAACGCAAACGTTACAAGAATAAAAATGAGGCAGATCACATCCCGGAGCGGAATGGTGCCGAATACAACCGTTACTATGTTGCTGATGAAATCGATTAGCGGTCTCAAACTCCCTTACTCCTCAGCAAATGACTTCCTCGGCATTTGAAATGACAATGGACGAAAGGAGCGCCCCCAACAGAAAGACCGGTCTTGCGCTATGGATTTAGAATGCAATACATATAAATAACGATGCCAGCGATAATTGCCGCTAGGAAAACGATGACTAGAATGGTGTTGAGTTCCTTTTTACGCTTCCGCTTTATATCATGCCACTCCGCCGCCACATCCTGCTCGT
>CAZKNE010000296.1:0-3557 GCA_964554005.1 uncultured bacterium
CATGGGTCAACTGTTATTGAACTCACCTACAAAGACGCCGGGGGCCGGCTTGGCAATGAACTGCTCTATCGCGACAGGGAGACAGGTCTCGAGATCACCGAACCCGGAAGGTCTTGGAGCTTTGACGGAGACGGTGCACTGCTACGGCTCGTCTCCGAGGCCTATCGCATTCGTCTTGCACACCTTTTCGATCCCCTGCTGGCAGTGCACACATCGGTCCTTGACCCGCTTCCCCACCAGATAACGGCCGTCTATGGCGAAATGCTTCCGCGTCAACCTCTCCGCTTCCTATTGGCAGACGACCCGGGCGCGGGCAAGACCATCATGGCTGGATTGTTCATCAAGGAGCTCATCGCTCGGGGTGACCTGAGGCGATGCCTGATCTGCTGCCCCGGCGGCCTCGTGGACCAGTGGCAGGACGAACTGTGGCGCCGGTTCCAATTGGATTTCAAGATAATTTCCAACCAGACAATTCAGGATTCCAAGAGCGGCAATCCCTATGCAGAGCTCAACCTGGTCATCAGTCGCCTTGACCACATGAGTAGAAACGAGTCCATTCAGGCCAAGCTGCGCCAGACAGATTGGGACCTCGTTGTTGTGGACGAGGCCCATAAGATGTCCGCCCATTATTACGGATATGAGATCAAAGAGACCAAGCGATACAAACTTGGGAAGCTTCTGGGTGCGCCGGAGAGGACTAGGCATTTTCTCCTCATGACGGCCACGCCGCACAACGGCAAGGAAGAAGATTTCCAACTCTTCATGGCCCTTCTCGACGGGGACCGCTTCGAGGGGAAGTTCCGCGACGGCGTCCATGCCATCGATACATCTGATCTGATGCGGCGCATGGTGAAGGAACAGCTCGTTAAGTTCGACGGCAAGCCGCTCTTCCCAGAACGTCGTGCCTATACGGTTGCCTATGAGCTCTCAGATAAGGAAGCAGCGCTTTACGCGCAAGTAACAGACTACGTCCAAGAAGAGATGAATCGAGCTGATCGCCTCAAGGACGCCGGTCAAGGGCGAAGGGGAAATCGCGTCGGCTTTGCTCTGACAATCCTTCAGCGCCGCCTAGCATCCTCACCCGAGGCGATCTATCAATCCCTTCGCCGCCGTCGTGAACGGCTGGATAAACGTCTTCGGGAGGAGCACATTCGAGAAAGGGGAGCGCAGTTGCGCCTTGAGGATCCTTCGTTACTTCCCGACCTCGACGACGAGGCGATTGAGGACCTTCAGGACGCTCCCGATGCAGAAATCGAAGAGATCGAGAATCTGGTTGTTGAACAGGCATCGGCGGCCCAGACAATCGAAGAGTTGAAAGCAGAAATCGTCACACTGCGCCGCTTGGAGAATCTTGCCGACAAGGTCCGCCAGGCGGGGACCGACAGGAAATGGGAGGAGCTCTCCAACCTGCTCCAGAACAATCCCGAGCTGTGTGATTCTGAGGGGCATCACCGCAAGCTCATCATCTTCAGCGAACATAGGGACACGATCAGTTACCTCATCGACCGTATCCGATCACTCATAGGGCGCGCCGAGGCCGTCGTCACGATCCACGGCGGGATGGGACGTGAGAAGCGTCGCTCGGTCCAGGAGTCTTTCACACAGGACAAAGATGTCCAGATATTGGTCGCAACCGATGCTGCCGGTGAGGGCATTAACCTCCAGAGAGCCTACCTGATGGTCAACTACGATCTCCCTTGGAATCCAAACCGGCTTGAGCAGCGGTTCGGACGTATCCATCGTATCGGACAGACCGAAGTCTGCCACATGTGGAACCTGGTTGCGTCAGAGACCCGCGAGGGTGACGTTTTTCACCGCCTCCTCGACAAACTTGAGGTTGAGCGGGAGGCATTGGGCGGCGGCGTGTACGATGTGCTGGGACGCGCCTTTGAGGGGACGGAGCTTCGCAAACTCCTGATAAAAGCAATTCGATATGGTGACCAACCTGAAGTGCGGGAACGACTCAACAGGGTCGTTGACGAGGCGATGGACCGCGACCGCCTCCGCGAGCTCTTGGAGGAGCGTGCACTCGCTCACGACAGCATGGACTCGTCAAGCGTTCGGAAGATTCGCGAGTACATGGAGCGTGCTGAGGCCAGGCGACTTCAACCTCACTTCATCCAGTCCTTTTTCCTCGAGGCGTTTAGGCGACTTGGGGGCGCCGTCCGAGAACGAGAGCCGAAGAGGTTCGAGATCACCCACGTGCCCGCCGTTCTCCGGAGCCGTGACCGTCTGATCGGCATTGGTGAGCCAATGCTGAGGCGATACGAGCGGGTCTGTTTTGACAAGGAGCAGATGAGCATCGCCGGTAAGCCGCTAGCGGCGTTTATATGTCCCGGCCATCCGTTGCTCGATTGCGTGATTGACCTGATACTCGAGCGCTATCGTGACCTGCTCAAAAAGGGTGCCGTCCTTGTCGATCCTGACGATGAGTCCGAGAAGCTGCGCGCTTTATTCTATCTTGAGCATTCCCTCCTGGACGGTCGCTTGGATCGCAACGGAAACAGGCGTCTAGTCTCTCGGCAGATGCAGTTCGTAGAGATCGACGGGCAAGACGATATCCGCACGGCGGGCCCTGCACCATACCTGGATTACCGCCCGATCACTGAAGAGGAGCGGAGCCTGGTTGCGGCAGACCTTGAGACAGACTGGCTAAGCAAAGACCTGGAGCCAATTGTTCTCACTCATGCTGCCGAGCACATCGTCCCGCGCCATCTTGCGGAAGTCCGGAAACGAAAGGAGGAAGTCGTTGCCAGAACCATCTCTGCCGTCAAGGACCGCCTGACTAAGGAGATCAACTACTGGGACCTTCGGGCAAATCAGCTCAAAGAGCAGGAATTGGCCGGAAAACCGAACGCGAGACTAAACTCCGGAAAGGCTCGACAGCGGGCCGATGAACTTCAGACCCGCCTCCAGCGGCGCCTCGAGGACCTTGAGCTCGAGCGCCATATATCTCCTGCCCCTCCCGTCGTCATCGGCGGTGCCCTCATCGTGTCTGCCGGGCTACTTGCGAGGCTGCGCGGCGACCGGCACGAGAAGCCTGAGACATTTGCGCGCGAGACTGCCAGGATCGAGAAGCTGGCGATGCAGAAGGTAATGGAGGTCGAGAACGCTCTCGGCCGGCACCCGCGCGACATCTCAAAAGACAACATCGGCTATGATATTGAGTCCTCGGTCCCGGGCGATGGTCGATTGCTGTTCATCGAAGTTAAGGGCCGGGCAAAGGGGGCCAAGACCGTAACGATGACCAAGAATGAGATATTGACCGCCATGAACAAACCGGACGACTTCATACTCGCTATTGTCATCGTGGATGGCGACGAGACCCTTGATCCGGTCTATGTGCGCCGGCCATTCTTAAGGGAGCCAGACTTCGGCGTAACGAGCGTCAATTATGACCTGGGGGAGCTCGTCGCGAAAGGCGGCGCGCCTCAACCTTACGAGGGGTCCGCATGACCGTCACACTCGACCAGCTCGAGGAGTGGATGAAAGACCCTGAGGACGAGCACCTGGAGTTCAAGGAGGCGAAGACGCAATACGATAACCGCAAGCTCTAT
>CAZKNE010000297.1:0-3547 GCA_964554005.1 uncultured bacterium
GACACAGCGAACCGAGTTGGCCGGCAACCCATCCGCCTTCGTCCACACTCGCCTGTCCCCAGTCTTGATGTCGAACCGCGCGACGCCACCCGTGCCCACCAACCACGCGTAGCGATCGCCCTCAAACGCTATGTCGGAGACGTTCCCCCCGGACGTGTAGTTCACCCAACTCCAGCCGGCAGCCAACGGCCTGGGCATCGCCAAAAACAGCGCTAGCGCCGCCAAGAGACTCACCGATAACCCAACCAGACGCCAGTGCAACTTCGTGCGCATCCAACCACGGGCGCAGCAGCCCATCTCATTGTCGGGAGGGGCAGAAGTTACCGCCACGCTGAAACTGTCGTTCATCTCTTCTGCCTCTCAAATAAGTAGAGACCATCCGAGCGCCTCGTCAGCTTAAACCCTTTGTGCATGCCCTGATTACCCTCGAGCGAGCGTAAGAATGCCACGTAATCATAGTGTTCGGGGTGAAATGACGTGTCAATAACCACATAATCGACAGGCATATCAAAGCCCGTCAGACCATTGGGCGTCGCCGAGTTGTAGAGCTTATTACGCGTGCTGAATCGCGTCAACATATCTTGTGGCAGTGCGATAACGGCATCACGTGGGATTATTTTGAGCAGCTTTACCTTTGACTCGTGGTTTGGCTCCGTGGCGAGATTGACGTTTCTCGACCAAACTGGGATGTGGGCTATCGACGACGCCAGAAGCAGGATGGCGAGGACTCGTGTGGCCGTGCTCCGAGCCGAGGCTGACGGGGAGACGGCATCATGCTTTCGGTGTGCAACCAGAGCGAACTTGCCGACGCCCTTGCCGATTGCGACCGCCATTGCGCCCGACATCAGAAGTGCGTGCTTCGACATGATGTTCGCCGCCCATCTGACAAAGAGGAGGTTCTTGGCGAGCGATGGCAGGATGAAGAGCGATTCGAGGGCCATGAACGGGAGAAAAAAGAGGTTCGTTGCCGCGATAACATAGACGTAAGTCAGCCGGAATGGGGCGAGCACCTGCTCGGCCGCACTCGCCGGATGCCTCAGGTAGGCCATCGCCTGGCCAGCAAGCGAGGTCGCGGCATCAGGATTCAGGAGCTTGTAGGCGCCAGTTGGGCGGAAGTGGGGGATAACCAGTCCAAACGAGATGAATATCATCGCCGCGTTGAGCACAAACGGGCCGACCGCCCACTTTGCGCCTTTCCGTCTTGCAAGCGCTATGAGCACGAAGAACATCATAACTATTGCGACCTGCTCTTTGAGCGAGTTTAATAACAGAAGGACGAGCATGAACGGCCAGAACCTCTCCTTCTCGAAGAGGTAGAACGCAAGGACAAACAGCGGCGGCGCGAACATCTCCATCGAGAGTCCCTCGAAGTTCTGCGAAACGAAATATGGCGCTAGCGTCGCGGCCATGCAGATGCAAAGCGTGGTTGTGCGGTCGAGGCCAGCAATTCGCGTCAGGTATCGCGACAGGATGACGGCTGTCGATGCAAGGATCAGCGTCGAAATGACGAGCAGGACAGAGGGATACGGCAGTAGCATGTAGATCGGCAGGAGGAGAAACATTATGGGCGCATTGTGATCGGCGAATATGCTAATCTCACGAGGCGCGTTTGAGAGGCAATTGGTGAAGAAGCGTCCGTGCGCGGCGCTGTTCAGGGATTGAAGGAAGTTCGCATAATCGACATCAGAGTGAAACCGCAGGTATGCAACGATGGCCAGGGCAGCGAAGAGTGCGGTGTAGGCAAGCACGTATGACGCGAGGAGCTTTCTGAAATGCTTGGTTACAAATCGCTCGACGCGGGTGCCGATCTGCGGGTGGAGGCACACGTGAATGGCGAGCGCGGAAAGGGCGATGAGGACACAGAGCGCCAATCTGCCGCCCCAGTCAGCGTAGAAGCCATAGGCTTGGCCGAGGTCAGAATCCCTCGACGCCCACAGCGGGACAACCAGAAACAATGTCAGCGCCCACAGTGGGGCCAGCCGTATGCCCCCTCCAGTTTTCAAGTCTCAGGCCCTGTGGATTGGTGACAGCTGTTGCTTGAGTCGAGACATTTTCCCATATTCGTCTTCCTGCTCGCCCTGGTTGCTCGTATCATCTTCGCCTTCTTGTTCCCATCGCTTCCATACAACGTCGATGCCGCCGAATACGTAATTCTTGGCCAGAATATCGCACATGGCAACGGCTACTGCTACCAGCCAGGCCAGCCGACAGCATATCGGCTTCCACTTTACCCCATCTTCCTCGCGTTTTTCTTTGCCATCTTCGGAGACAACTGCTACTGGGCGATCAGCATCGGCGAGGCTGTCATCGGCTCCCTATGTGTTGTCGCGCTCTACTACGCTGCGCTGCACATAATTAGGCGAAACCGCCCGGCCGCTATCGTAGCGACGATGCTAGCAGTATATCCGCCGCTCGTTAGACTGACAAACACGTTCATGACAGAGAACCTCTTCTCTCTCCTGGCGACGCTCTCAGCACTTCTGCTCCTACGAGCGCTCACCGATCCTCCGTCTAAACTCCTGGCGGTCCTGGCCGGAGCCGTCATCGGACTCTCCTGGCTATGCCGCCCGACTCTGTTCCCCCTAGTCGCGGTCCTGCCGCTATGGGCGCTCCTCGCAAGGGGACAGCGATGGGGCGATCGAAAGGCACGACTAAAGCGAACGGGGCTGGTCCTGGGAATCGCCTGTCTATGCCTGATGCCCTGGGCAATCCGAAACGCTCTCGTGATGAGGGCCTTTATACCATTTGACACTCACGGAGGCGCGACGCTCTGGTATCAGCACAATTCGCTCTCGCCCGACGGCTACTTCTGGTCGGCAATACCCAGAGAAAAACTCGTCGAAATCAAGCGGCGTATCAACGAGCAGAGGCTGCAGCTCGATTCGGGCGAATCGGTTACCGAGGTGATGCTTCCTGTTGTCTTGAAAGGTCCGATGGCGGGGTTTGAGTTTCTGCCGAAATCCAAGACCGCCAAGTTCGAGGGTCTGACCGAAGTGGGGCGGGACAGGGCTTTCTTAATCGCCGCCCTGCGCACCATTCTCTCCCATCCAGCCCGATACGCCAAGAAAACCCTCAAGGAGACCGTGAAGTTCTGGCACGTGTTCGACGACTCCGGGCATTTCGTCGCATCGTTCGCCTTTCTCCTGCCGTTCGCGATGCTGGGATTCGTAATGTTTCTTTCGAAACGCAGATGGTCTGAGACGCTGCTCTACCTGTCGCCGCTTTTATGTGCGTGGCTGCTGGCCGCCACAGTCAACGCCTCGCACAGGTTCCGATTGCCCTTCGAGCCGCTCGCCCTCACGTTCACTGGCGTCTTTGCCCAGCGCTTCGCAAGGCTCTCCTCAAAAGCTCGAGCAGCAATTATCATTGCCGCCTCAATCTATGCCGCACTGGTCTTCTGCTTCTTCTTGTATCCTGAGGCGCTGCGCGACCTCGTGCAGGCAATAGTGACGCGGCTAGGCTTCTCAGCATATCCTGTCTATTAGCCAGCCGGGGCCGCCGAAGCCGTCCTTCCCTTTCGGGGCATTGCATAGCGTCGCGCCAGCAC
>CAZKNE010000298.1:0-3537 GCA_964554005.1 uncultured bacterium
CCCGGTCGGCTCGCACGTGCCGAGCTCGCCTTCGGCTGAAGAGCCCCTGGTGCCGTCGCATCGGCCGTTAAACCTTTTTGAAGCCGGTCATGTCTATATGGGCAAACAGACTACGATAGTTGTTCACGGAGATCGCATGGAGCACAAATCCTGTCGGTTTGGCGATGGGGAGATTGAAAGCGAGCGTTTATTGGTTTGAGGAAAAGTATTTGTTTCAGTTAATTGATCGCAAGATCAAAACACAACAACGGAGGAAGGCGTGATGAACAGAACCAAGACTGCGGTCATTGTGGTGGTCGCTCTTGTTGGGCTCGCCTGCGCGGGGCTCGTGTTCGCCAGGTGGGGTCAAGGGCCGATGGCGATGAACGGTCCCACAGGACAACAAGCAAGGCAGCGTGGCTTCGACAGGCTTGTCGATAATCTCGGGCTGACAGAGGACCAGGCCGAGGCGCTGAAGGCCATTTTCGGGGAGCACCGTGAAAAGATGATAGAGATCATCGATGAGGGCCGGCCTGTCCTTGCTGCGGTCCGCGAAGAGCTGGCCAAGGATGAGCCGAACGAAGAGGTACTTTCGCGACTCATCGCCCAGGCAAAGGCAATTCAGGGGCAGATGAAGACAGAGCGCGACGCATTCAGGACCAAGATTAACGAGTTCACGGCGGGCCTCTCTGTGAAGCAGCAGGCCCAGTTCCTTCTCTTCGAGGCCAGGATGTTTCGCAGAATGCACCAGCGCCCTATGATGAAAGGCGAGAGGCCTGCCGGGGCAGAGCAGCTAAGTCCTCTAACTGAAAGGTGACGACCGCGATTTTTTGACATTCATTGCCAATAAGAGCAAAGGGGACACGTCCACTTCGGGCGCGTCCCCTTTTTGTGCTTCAGCAAAAAGCTCACGAAAGCTCAGCTGGATGACAAGAGCAATTCGCAGCAAATCTGCCCGGACGATTACAAGTTCTGCAACAGGCAATAAACATTGTTAAACTTTTCGTTGAGATTTGTTGTCTTTAGGGACGACATGCGAATGCGACACGAACTGACAAGTTAGAATATCAACGGCATAACAACACTAGGGAGTAATTAAGGGGTGATCGTTTTGAGGTCCGGAGCAGCTCGTCAGAATTGGCTCTTATGGATAGGCTTCCAGCCAGGTTTTTTGCGGCTTATGCCAGTTGTTCTTCTGGCAGCCTGCTTGGTTGCCTGTGCGCACACGCCTCGGTGGACGCCCCAGACAGTCGAGCCGCCTCAATCTGTTGAGGTCGCGCAGGAGTCGGCGGCTCAGACAGTTGCGGAGGAGAAGATGGTCGGGCCGGCCACCGAAGACTCTAATGTGGCCCCGGCGCCACAGCCAAGTTCTCTGCCGCTAACGCGGGATGGGGCGGTCCTCACGGCTCTTGCGCGGAATCGTTCATTGGCTGTGGCACAGTTTGAGCCCGAAATTGCAGCAACCTATATTCAGGAGGCGCTTGGCGCGTTTGATCCAGCCCTTTTGGCCACAGCCTCCTACGGCAGGGACACACGGCCATCTAGCCAAGAGGACGTCGCATCCGTTGCGAGCGTGGTTTCGCGACAGTTCCAGACCGACCTGTCGATATCGGAGCTTCTGCCTACGGGGACGGAGGTTTTTCTCTCCGGAGGATTCTCTCGCGGCCATTCTTCCTTCTCTGATTGGACCTACGAAGGCTCCTGGTCGGTCGGCATCAATCAATCCCTGCTGCGGGGCCTAGGCCCTGACGCCAATTTGGTTACCTTTCGGCAGGCAAGAAACACTGCGGCCAAGAGCCGCCACGAGTTCCGGTCATCCGTTCTGGAGCTGGTGTATCAGGTTGAGAACGCTTACTGGGAGCTGGTGCTTGCCACGAAGACATTGAAGATACGAGAGTTTTCGGTTCAGCTGGCCAAGGACCAGCTTGGGCTGAACGAAGACCTAATCGCAGTCGGGAAGCTTTCCGGGGATGCAAAGGTCTCGGCAGAGGCGGAGCTGGCCTCGCGCAAGGCTGATCTCGTCGATGCGAGAATTGCGGTCAAGGAGCGAACTATTGATCTCATCCGTCTATTGAATCCTGAAGCTGCGGCACAGTGGGGCTTAACGTTTGAGACGCTCGATCCTCCTGAGATTGAGCATGTTGACTTGAGCCCTAAGATAAGCGTTAGGCTCGCTGACCTTTACAGACCTGAGCTGGCCGAATCGCGTCTGGAGCTGGCCAATCGGGACCTGGAAGTTGTCCGAACTCGGAACGGACTGCTCCCCAAGCTTGACGCTTTTGCATCTTACGGAAGGCTGAGCAGCGGAGCTACCGGGAGCGATGCGAGCAGTCATCTGAACGACTCTATGTTTGATTCCTATCAGTTCGGACTTTCACTAGATATGTCGCCTCTGAACAGGTCAGAAGCGGCCAGGCATCGCCGTGCGAAATTTCAGCAGCAACAGGCCGAGGTTGCCATTGAGAACCTCGAGAGGGTCATTGAGGCCGAGGTCAGGCAAGCGGCCCTCGAGGTCGAGAAGCAGTGGGAGAGGATTGCGGCGACCAAGCAGGTGGTCGAGAGCAGGCAGGAAGAGCTCAAGGTTGAGGAGAACAGGTTCATAGTGGGCAAGTCCACGAATTTGGACGTCGCTCAGGTTCACCGGGACCTGATTCAGGCTCAGTTGAACGAATTGACCGCCAGAGTACGGTACATACAAGCCATCACTTCGCTCTATCTGACGGAGGGGACTTTGCTCTCTCGCCGGGGTGTGGGGACGTGAGACCAGCCGTTGAATAGGAGACATATATGAAAAAGAAGATCGTGATAATCAGTATTGTTTGTGTGGGGATAGGCATCGGCTGCTATCTGTGGAATAGCGGTAGCAATGGCAACGCAGCGGATGGTTCCCAAGCCACGACGGTCAAGGCCGAGCGTGGGCCCATTCAGCTGAGAATAGAGAGCACCGGGCGAGTGGTTTCAAACCTGGATGTCGAGATCAAATGCAAGGCAAGCGGCGAGGTCACTGGCGTGCCCTATGACGTGAGCGATCCGGTCAAAAGGGGGGACCTGCTAGTCGAGCTGGACCCCATAGACGAACAGCGCCGGGTCAAACAGGCCGGGGTGAATCTGTCATCATCAAAGGCCAGGCTGGTTCAGGCGCAGCAGAATCTGGAGACGGCGGAGCGAGACCTAGCTAACGATATGGCGCGGGCCCAGGCAGCTCTCAAGTCGGCTCGGACGAAGTTCCAGGATGCCCATGCTAAGGCTGATCGCACCAAGAAGCTGCTTGAGGCAAACCGCGTCAGTATCGAGGAGAATGAGACTGCGCAGACGGCCGCCTCTCTTGCTGCCGTAGATTTGGAGAATGCTAAGATCACGTTGGCGGAGCTCGAGGTCAGGAAAGACGCTCTGGAAGTGTTGCGTCAGGACGTGGCACTAGCGGAGGACCAGGTTGAATCCAACGAGATATCGCTTGAAATGGCGCAGCAGCGGCTCAAGGACACGAAGGTCTTTGCGCCAATTGATGGTGTGGTTGCCGACCGTCAGGTGGAGGTTGGGCAGATCATATCATCGCCG
>CAZKNE010000299.1:0-3528 GCA_964554005.1 uncultured bacterium
TTACAGCCTGCACCCCTCGTTCGCACCCGTTAGCTGAAAGAGGCAGCAACTCGGCCGTCGACATGAACTCCCGTGCCTATCTGGCAGCCAACTTCAGAACTCAACTTCAAAAACGACCAATCTGATTATCGGCACGGCTCCGTGATCTTGACGTCTCGCGAGTTATTGCACATATTATATAGGTGCAAAGCTTTGCGATTCCTTATTTGAAAAACACCGGGAGATGATGTGAACCAGGAATGCCTTGATGATCGGCAGCGGGAGGTGCTTAGGAGCGTCGTTGCGCACTTCATAGGCACAAACGAGCCCATCGGGTCCAGGACTGCCTCGAAGATCACCGGGTTGGGGCTCAGTCCAGCATCAATAAGGAACGTAATGGCCGATCTGGAAGAAGCGGGCTACATCTGCCAGACGCACGCCTCATCCGGGCGAATCCCGACCGACAAGGGCTATCGGTATTTCGTTGACAACCTGATGTCCAGCGAGACGCTTACTGCTGACGAGAAGAGATCGATCGAGGAGCATTATGATGACCAATCGCTTTCCATAGATGATCTGCTGACGAAGACCTCGGAGCTTCTATCCACGTTCACGGGGCAGACTGGCATCGCCTCGCTGGTGGACCTTTCTGGCATTGCTTGCCGGCGCGTGGACTTCATCCACATTCATGACCGCCGGATTCTGGCCGTCATCGTCGCGGAGAGCGGCATCGTGACCAACAAGGTCGTAACACTTGACGAGGAGATACCCCAGGAGCAGCTGGACAAGCTGGCTCGGCTGGTCAACGACCGTTTCAAGGGCCACTCCCTTTTGAAGGTCCGTGAACAGATTCAAACTCAGCTAGAGGATGAGCGCCGGCATTTTGACCTGTTGCTCGACCTTGCCCTGCGGGTATCGAAGGAGGCTTTCCCGACCAGAAAAGAGGCGGAGAAGCTCTACGTAGGGACGATGCAGAACATAATTCACAACGAGGATTCCAGGGACTTAGAGCGACTCAAGGCTCTCTTGATAGCGATGGAGGAGAAGTCGCGGCTGATCAGGATACTGAATGACTGTCTATCCGGTGGGCCAAAAATATTCATAGGTAAGGAGTGCGACATCCAGGAGCTTAACGATTGCTCGCTTGTCGCAGGGTCATACGAGTGCAACAATCAGGTGCTCGGCACTGTTGGAGTATTAGGGCCCACGCGGATGCAATACGCGAGGCTGATGGCGATTGTGGATTTCACGGCAAAGCTCATGAGCCGTCTTCTTTCGAGGTTGTGATTGGTAGCTTCTTAACTCGGCGGTCTTGAATATCAAAAGAGGAGTTTTCAGTTGGTTGTCGCAAGAAACGTTTTCAAGTATTCATTAGTCGTCTTGGTTGCGGTATTGACAGCGAGCTGCCTTGTCGGCTCGAGCATCGCAGCAGCAAGCAATCCATCTGGCATGGAGCAGCTCATCAAGCTGCCGATCGAGTTCTCTCAGCCGTCGATGATAGAAGTTGACGGTGTTGAACGGGTCGATGTTGCGGAGTGCGAGCAGCGGATCGAGGGCCGTCTCTGCCCCCAGGTTCCGTATAAAACGATAAATGTGACGCTCCCGCTTGAGGCGCGAGACGTTCGACTTGAGGTTTGTGGCGTGTCCTTCAAGGAGTTGGCGCTGCCCGCACCGCTTCAGGTTGCCAAAGGTCCTGTGCCATTGTCGGACCCATCTCTGTTTACGCCGCTTGCGAATCCCAAGTTTGATGAGTCTGCCTGGTTCCCGAGGGATTGGGCCGAGATGCGAGTGAGCGGTGGCCGGGACCTCACCGACTGGAGCTTGAAGAAATTCGTAACGATCACCGTTTATCCGGTGCGGTATCTCGCGAACGAGATGAGGCTTCAGTCGCTTTCATCGGCCGAGGTTAAGGTCTCCTACTCGCTTGAGCGTGCCGAGTTGAGGAGCAAAGGCGGCGGTGAGAAGTGGGACCTGCTTATTATCAGCCCCGAGGAATTCGCCGATTCGCTCGGTGGCCTCATCCTGCACAAGAACCTCATGGGCCTTAGGACAGTCCTTGTTACGCTTGAGGACGCGGTGGCCAACTCCAACGGTTACGATGATCAGGCCAAGCTCAAATACTTCATATCTCAGTGCTTTCTGGACCACGATGTGCGCTTCGTTCTTGCCATCGGGGACGCCGACAAGTTTCCAGTCAGATACGCTGATGTGTGGGACAATTACGACGACTACTCAAACGTGACGGACGGCCACCTTGTCCCGTCCGACCTCTATTACGCCGATCTCTACGATGCGGAAGGCGAGTTCTGCACGTGGGACGCCAATGAAAACGGCGTTTACGGCGAATCTTCGTCAAGGAACCCCAACCCCGATCAAGTTGATCTGATGCCAGACATCCTCTTTTCGAGGCTCCCAGTCGGGCGAACAGCCGATCTCAGTCTCATGGTCTCGCACATAATCAATTATGAGTTGAACGTCTCGGACGCATCGCCCTGGTTCCGCAACGCGATTTTGTGCGGATCGGTCATCTCGGGGCCGGACCCAGAGGGCGCAGGCGCCTGCGAACAGCTCGCCTCGGACATCTTCTCGGATTACGACACGGTTAAGCTATATACCACGACCACGCCCTTCCACAGGGATGGCCCTTTGTCTGACCTAAGCGTCATTCATTACGTAAGCAAGGGCTGCGGCTTCGTTACCTATATTGGGCACGGACTCTATCAGGGATGGGCCTTCGGGATGGGGAACTATTTTTTCGCTGACGACCTCAGCAGCCTTACCAATGCTGACATGCTGCCGTTCGTGTCCACCGCCGCTTGCGAGACTGCCGGCTTCGACAACAAGAACCGGGAACACCCAGAGTTTCCTGCCGCCAGGGACTGCATCGGCGAGACATTTGTGCGGGGCGTCCATGGAGGCGCAATCGCATACGTAGGGGCCACCCGTGTTGCTTACGGCGCCGGTTTTGCCTCGAGCTGGAATTATTATTATGCGGCGAAGATAAACCGGCTCATACTTCGCGCTCACAAGAACGGCTATCGCTCCGTTGGCGAGATGTTTCTGAAAGGCGTGCAGGGCTACATCAACACCTGGTGGTCTCCCTCTGTGTATGACATGAAGACTGTGATGGAATCTATAACTTTCGGGGACCCCTCGCTGAACATCGGCGGGAAGCTCGAGGCGCTTAGGCAGCCGGTTCAGGTAGAGCTCTCTGTTCCGAGATTCTCGTATCAGCATGAGATCATTGCGCTGGACGTGTCGTGCACGAATTTCGAGGGTGCTCGGGACGTCCTCGTGGCGATTGCCCTCGTCTCGCCCCAGGGGGATATGCTCTTCTATCCCAATTGGCAATCCGAGCTCAGCCTCGTCCCGTTCACGCTTGAGGCGGGATTCTCGATAGACGACTTCGAGCTTGCCTCATTCGATACATCGCTCTGCCCAAAAGGATGCAATACATTTTACATAATGCTGCTTGATCCTGACACGATGTCGCCTTGTAGCAATCTTGGTGGGAGCTGCGTTTATATCCAGTAGAGATAACAAGCCGTG
>CAZKNE010000300.1:0-3518 GCA_964554005.1 uncultured bacterium
AAGGCGCTCGTGATTCAGCATACTTATGGCATTCCCGCTGCTGTCGACGAACTGCTCGATTGGGCAAACAAGCACGGCCTGCCAGTTATAGAGGATTGCTGCCACGCGCTTGGCTGTTCGATTCATGGCAAGAAGCTCGGCACGTTCGGCGCAGCCTCGTTCTTCAGCAGCCAGTGGAATAAGCCGTACACGACTGGGCTGGGCGGCCTAGTGGCCACGAACGACAAGTCGCTGGCTGCCCGGATACGAGTGTTTCAGGAGACAGAATGCATGAAGCCGTCGGGCGGCGAGGAGCGCCTCCTTATGCTACAATGTCTCGCTCATCATTGGTTCTTTTTCCCGCGAACAGCCGGCCTCGTGACGGGCCTATATCGAGCACTCTCAAGCAGGCTCTTGATCGGCTCGTCCTGTCCCCTTGATCTCACTCCTCAAATGCCGGAAGGCTATGGAAAGCTGATGTCCCCAGGCCAGGCGATGCTTGGCCTTCGCGAGGTCGAGGCGCTCAACGATAATGCCTCGCACCGCAAGCGCCTCTCCGAGGTGTACCGCGATGCTCTTGAGCAAGCGGGTTGGCCCTTCCCTACCGTGCCGGATGGCGCTGAAGTGGCTTTCGTCCGGTATCCGGTGCGAGTTCAGAACAAAGATGAAATCCTCAAAAGAGCGCCGTGGCGCCTCATCGAGCTGGGCGACTGGTTCGACTGCCCGATCCACCCGAAGAAAGCGAATCCAGCCCTTTTTGGCTACACAAACGGCTTATGTCCTGAGGCGGAGAGGGCAGCTCGAGAGGTCATCAACCTGCCGACGCATCCGAAAGTGTCCGAGAAAAGCGCCCGACGCACCGTGAAGTGGCTCCTGGCAATGCAATGACCCGACGGCGCCTGACGCTTCTTATGTATCATAGTGTTGTTGAGGCGGAAGACCACCGCACCCGATATCACCGCAGCTTATCTCGCTTCCGTCAGGACCTTGATTGGCTGCAGTTAAAGGGATACGAGACCATCCTCTTTACTGACCTAGACAGCGGAGCTGATCTCCCCAAGAAGCCTGTCATTATCACCTTTGATGATGCATCGAAGAGCTGGAGGACGCTCGTGCTGGCCGAGCTCGTGTCACGGAACATGAAGGCGGAGTTTTTCTCGTCACGGGCTGGTGCAACACACCCAACCAAGTCTCTAGCCAGGACGTAAGAGAACTCGCAGAGGCTGGCATGGGGATCCAGAGTCATACAGTTACTCATGTGTCGCTTGCATTCGCTGACACAGCCTGGATTGGCATCGAGATGGGCGCCTCAGCAAGTGACATAGAGACGCTTACCGGGAAACGACCAATTGCCCTCTCTTTTCCCGGGGGTTATGTGAACAAACGGTGCGGCAAAATGGGCCATCAGCTGGGATATCGCTTCTTTTGCACATCAGAACCTGGGACCGTGTCGCTTCCTCTGAAAAGCTGTTTCCTGCCGCGCATCGAGGTGAGGGGCGACGGCCCTTCCCTCGAAAGAGTCCTTCGCCCAATGAACATCGCTAGGAGTCGCTTACGATACCGTCTCTTGCATCTTCTTGGCTTTAGGGCACACCGGGCCCTGGCCAGATTCAGGCGCTCGATAATTGCCCCGAAGCGCTAGAGAATTGCCTGCGACTGACTGCCCGATCCACCCGAAGAAAGCGAATCCAGCCCTTTTTGGCTACACAAGCGGCTTATGCCCTGAGGCGGAGAGGGCGGCGCGAGAAGTCGTCAACCTGCCGACGCATCCGAAGGTGTCGGAGAAAGGCGCCCGGCGCGCCGTCAAGTGGCTGCTCAAGAACGCAAGCCCTGTCGGGTCGGAAGGGGCATTGTGAAAGAGCTCTGGCTCGCATTAGCGCCAGCCCTGGCGCCTTCGGTATCAGTCAATTACCTTGAAGTCGGCGAACGCACGGCGGGCCTCGTTCCAGCCTTCAGATTTCGGCTTGCCAGACAGTAAGTGCTCGGCCGCGGCCCTGCCCATCATCACGGAGTGGTGGAAATTGTTGTGGGCGAAGAGTCCCTGCCGGCCAAGCGTTATCAGGTTTTCGACTGAGTCAGCCCAGTCCAAGACAGTCTGAAGGTGCTCTTCGTAGCCGAGCGAATAGACGGGATATGCGAACCTCACCCGTCGCGTAAACCAGCAATCCACGTCCTTAAGAGCGATTAGCCCCAGACGCCGCAGCGATTCCTTGACCGTCTGAAAGACCTCCTCGTCTGTGAGGCGCCAGAATCTGTCGGCCACATCGCAGCTGATGTCGGCGCAGAGGAGAGTCTTGCCTGCTGGCACCATCTCTGGGCTGAAGTTCTTCTGCTCTGAGATGCGATTGAAGATCATGTCGCCAGAGGGAAAGTAATATGCGTCCTTCTCGCCGACTCTCTCTTTATTTAGGACGATATAAAGCAGCACAAGCGACCTTGTTTTGAGCGACACGGCAGCCTGATGGGCGGGATTGGAGCGCGGCAGGCAGAGCGACGTGAGCGACTGAAGCGGGATGGTCGAGAATACGAAGTCGGGCTTCAGCGTGTGCTTTTGCTTTTTTGCTATATACTCCAGCTGCCCTATGCGAGCGCCAGAAAGCACAATCTTCTTTGGCGAGGCGTCGAGGATTATTGAGGCGCCAGATTTTCGGACCTCATCTGCGAGCGCCTCGCATGTCTGCCCGAATCCATGCCTGGGGTAGAGGAATGTGTCCGGATTGGCGGCGTCCGTTGTCTTGATGTTGAGGGCTTTTTTGGCGATCTCGAGCAGACTCTTAGCCCCCACACGGCGCCTCGCCTGTTCTGGCGACATCAGAGCGGGCGATATGCCAAAGACCTTCGTTGTGTATGGCTTGTAGAAGAGATCGAACATCGCCCTTCCGAATCGGCTCACTAGAACGGTTTCTGATGTTTCCCGGCTTTGTGGGGCCGAGGTGGGGAAGAGCTTCTGCTTAGCGAAACTTGCCAGGATTCTGGCGCCGCTAAGCCAGCCAACAGCTGATGCGATCTGAGCGAGGCGCAGGGGATATTCTACTATGCGTCCCGAGAGCCATATAGCGCCTCGTCTGGGCCTGGTTAGGAGATCGCTGCCGAGAAGCGACCTCAGCAGCGAGAGAGTCTCGGAGTCGCACGCAGGATGTATTCTGTGGCTGCCAAAATCGGACAGCATGTCATCACGGCGCAGCGTGGCGGCAATGCCACCCACGAACTTCTCCTTCTCCAGGAGCGTTATGTCGCTGAAGCCGCCTTTGCAGAGATAGTAGGCAGTAGCAAGGCCCGCGGGTCCTGCACCTAAAATGACAACCGATTTGGCCAACGTGCCTTCCCTTTGGTTGATATTTTTCGCCGATATTTTCCCTAAGAGCATAAGAGCATACTAGAGGTAGCGTGGAGTCAAAAGTTATTCATTCAGGCAAGACCGGGCCTACTTGGGGTGTGACTTTAGATTGTAAGTAGAGCTTTACGGTCACCTCGACCGCGTTTCTCGGGGTTAAGCTTCAGAGGATTTGCACTATGATTGGCCCTGTGACAGAGTCTCG
>CAZKNE010000301.1:0-3514 GCA_964554005.1 uncultured bacterium
GGACGCTCGAACGCAGGCAAAGCCTCATAATGCCGTGCGCAGCGGTCTCCGACACGTAGAAATCGTCTTCTAGGAGCCTAGCATTCGGGTTGGCGAAGAGCGACCTGCCGGGGCCAGCGATGGCGCCTCCGAGGCCAACCTCGGAGAGGATGGTCGGCGCAACATCGATGAGCCCAACCTGATGCTTGACGCGCAGGCCAGCGTTTCGCAACTGCGGCAGCTTTACGATGAGCGGCACCCGAATCTGCTCCTCGAACAGCCTGAAGCCGTGAGAAAGCGACCTGTGGTCCCAGAACTCCTCACCGTGATCGGACGTTACGACTATCATTGTGTTCTGCCACAGGCCGAGCTCCTTGAGCCTGTCAAAGAAAACCGAAAGCTCGTCATCAACGAACCTGATCTCGCCATCATAAAGCGCGATGGAGCCTTGTATGTCGGTCTCGGTGGGCCGTCTCCGCTTGCCCAGGAAGGCCTTCACCGGGCTTTTGTATTCCTTTCTTAGGCACTCCTTCTCTCCAGAGGGGCAGAACATTGTGTCGTAAGGTTCCGGCGGGTCATAGGGATCGTGAACGTCGAAAAAATGCAGGAACATGAAGAACCGCTTGTCGTAGTGCCTGTCCAGCATCGCAAGCGCCTTGTCAACCACCTTGTCGGCACGCTGCGGGCAGTGGAAGTAATACTCGTCAAACCCCTGTGCAAGGCCATAGTCGGGGAACAGATACTCAAAACTCACCACGCCGAGCGTCAGAAACGAGTTTTCGCGCATGACCTCGGCAAGCGTCAGCGCCTCGTCCGAGAGGCGTTGGTAGAAGTTCTGCACGCCGTGCTGCGACGGCATAAGCCCCGTGAAAAGCGAGGCGTGAGAGGGTAACGTCCAGGGGGCCGCAGTAATTGCCTGCTCGAAGACGACCGAATCGGCCGCCAGTGTGTCGAGATTCGGCGTGGTGGGACGCTGATAGCCGAGGCAGGACAGGTGGTCGGCCCGCAGCGTGTCGATGCTGATCAGAATGACGTTGGTGCCCTCGTGGCACTCGTCGCGGCTTGCGATGAACGGGTTGCTCCAAAATGCGTGGTCATATCTTGTGTCGGCATTACGGCTGAAAGGAGGCCTAATGGGATAAGTCCCGCGAGTTACGAACCTGAGCGCGATGTCCCGGCCCGAGAACGCCGATAAATCGGCCCTGGCGTTGAACCACTTTTTGTCCTGCTTGCGCATCTTAGGGTCAATATAGTTGGAGAAGAGCATCTCCTCGGTCCCGCTGTTTTCGACCAAGACGTCGAATTGGCACCCATCCCCAGCTCTTGACCATGCGTCGGGCGAGATGCCGTATCCGAAATCTAGGACGGCGTTGAAGGGCACGTGCATGGTGCATTCTATTGAGGTCTGGCTCGGGGCGAATATCGCGCTGCGCTGCTCATTGGCGATCGTTACCTTTTTTTTCATTCCCATCCTGTTGGCTACAAGATAGGAGTCGTTGTTCGTCATCGCGTTGGCAAAGGGCATTATATCGGATGCGGTGGCGGTCGAGAGGATGCGCCCGCTCTCCAGCGAATCAACCATATTCCAGTGCTCGGCCTGTGAGCCCGGCGCAGCGCTCTGGCTCTGGCATCCGAGCAGACCTGCAATCCCGACTGCAAGCAACGATATCAAAAAGCTCCAAATCCTCATCTATCAGCCCCTTCAAGCATGTTTTGCGGTTCTATCCCCGTGGATTAGCTCCGAACCCCAGCAGTTACCCAGCGCCTCAACTGCCTTGATCCCGAGCGCCCAAAACCCTATCACCAACCTGGTCCAGCTGCAATACCGATGCCGCCTCAGATTATTTGAGTCTGCCCTTTGCCTTGACATACGATCGGCCAACCGTATTATTGGTGCGTTTTTGATCAAGCTTCACTGTCACAAGTCAGGCTAAACAGCTGTCTATACAGAGAATCAACAGAGATATCGAAGCACGATAATGCAGCAGTCTAGTCTCGCTGACGTTCTGGTTGTCTCCTCCTCGCCGCATATCAGGGCGCACGAATCCGTTAGCAGGATAATGTGGGACGTCAACCTCGCGCTCTTGCCGGCCGCTATAATGGGCATCTATTTATTCGGGGCGCCGGCTCTTATTACAATCGTGTTGACTGTTCTCTCGACCGTTGTGTCCGAGGCCGTTTTATCGCGGCTCTTCAGGAAACCTATAAGGCTTTGGGACGGCAGCGCGGTCGTTACGGGCCTTTTGCTGGCGTTCAACCTCCCGCCCTCGGTGCCCTGGTGGTTGGTGGTCACGGGTGGTTTCATAGCGATGTTGGTCGGAAAGCATCTCTATGGCGGACTGGGGTGTAACCCATTCAATCCAGCGCTCGTTGCCCGCGTCGTTCTTGTCGTCGCTTGGCCGTCATTCATGACGAGGTTTCCTGCCCCGTTCGGAGGCAGGCACGGCGTTGACGCGGTCTCTACTGCCACGCCGCTCGACTTTCTGAAGCAGGATGTAACAATGGGGCTTCACCTGAAGAACTCTGCCAACATCTCCCTGTGGGACCTTTTCGTCGGAAACATCCCCGGCTGCATCGGAGAGGTCTCAGCCCTTGCACTGCTCTTGGGTGCGGCCTATCTGCTCCTCAGAAAGGTGATTACGTGGCATATCCCAGTCGCCTACATCGGAACGGTTGTTCTCTTCTCAGGCATATACTGGCTCATTGATCCCACAAGTTATGCAACCCCAGCATTTCATGTCTTCTCCGGCGGGCTGATGCTCGGCGCATTGTTCATGGCAACCGACATGGTTACAACACCGGTCACCGCAAGGGGCATGCTCATCTTCGGGGCCGGTTGCGGTCTTTTGACAATGATCATAAGGTTCTATGGGGGGTATCCGGAGGGCGTCTCGTTCTCTATTCTGATTATGAACGGCCTGACGCCTCTAATAGACAAGTTTACGAAACCTAGGGTTTTAGGGGAGGTGAAGAACTAGTGGACAGCGTCCCTAAGATGGTTGCCGTCTTAACCCTTGTCTGCTGCGCCGCGGCGCTCGCGCTCTCGCAGGTCTATAGTATTACGAAGCAACCGATTGAGAAGGCCGAGAGAAATGAGCAGTTGAAGGCGATAAAGGCGGTGCTTCCTCCTTACGACAATGACCCGCTCACGGAGGTTGATAAGCACAAGTATAAGGGCGTCAAATACGAGTTCTACGTGGGTAAGAAGGCCGGCAAGACCGTGGGCAGAGCCGTAAAGGTCAAGTCCGACGCCGGATATGGAGGCGCTATCGTGATCATGCTGGGGATAGCTCCGGATGGCAAGATTACTGGCCTTTACATACTCAAGCACTCGGAGACGCCTGGGCTTGGCGCAAAGATCGTTGAGAAGAGTTTTTTGAACCAGTTCGCCGGCAAGTCGCTCGCAAAGTCAAAGATATGCGTCAAGAAAGACGGGGGCGACATTGACCAGATCACGGGCGCCACGATCTCACCCAGAACCGTCTGCCTCGCCGTTCGGCAGGGGCTTGCGGCTCACAAAGCGATTTACCAGAAG
>CAZKNE010000302.1:0-3511 GCA_964554005.1 uncultured bacterium
TGATTGACTACTTCCGACTGGCTTTCTTTCCGAATGAGATGTGGGTGGTCCTGCTCCTTCTGCTTCCGTTTGCGAAAAAGCAGTATGTGTTTGCGCTAGTGTTTTTTCTGTTGCCGCTCCTTCCGCCCCTTCAGATAACCCCTCAAGAGCGTTTTGTGTATATACCCAGCGCTGGCTACAGCATGGCGGTCGCATGGTGCTTTGTGATAGGGTGGCCAAGAGTTGCAAACCTCCTCGGCGCGCTCAAGACGCACAGTCGCATCGCCTCAATCGGTTCAGCTGTCGCGATCTTCATCGTTGTTTTCCAGATGCCATTTGCCTACATGAATACTCTGACTTGGAGTGAATTCGTGCCGATCCGCAAAACACTGAGCTCAATCTGGCGAGTTGTCGGGAGACCTGAGCCGGGAACAGTGCTTTACTTGGCGAACATTGAGCCGCAGCAGAACCTTACGCAACTGAACGAGTATGACCCCAGGATTATGGGCACCTTCAGGTGCGAGAAGTTGATCAACCATCTTTTCGAGAACCATGACGGACAGGAGTTCTTCTTTGAGATTAGAGGCAAGGAGGCGTTTCCGAGTGAGGACCTTCGCAGTAAGTGTAAGCAGCTTGAGGCCAGACTGGGTCGAATGAGCTATGGCCAGCCGGATTTCATCTGGGGCCCCGGCGGACGACCACTCTCCGAATGGACAGTTCTGGGCGGAGACCCCAGTTTCAGGCCAGCTGTTGATGAGCAGGGGCTCGGCGTTGAGAGAATCGAGACCCGGGTTTGCGGAGACGAGCCGGTTGTGCTGTTGAGCCCGATTCTCGACATCTCAACTGTGGACGTCACGTCGGTTGCGCTGGACCTTGACGTCCTGTCCGAAGGGACGACCTGTCAGTTGGAGTGGACCCTTTTGCCAGATGGGGAAAGACGAAGCAATCCGGTCTCGGTCATCGGGCTTTATCACGATGTTGGGGACGCAACAGGTCCGCCAAGCTCAGGCCGGTGGCGGCAAGCCGCTCCCGGGGCCAGTGTGGGGACGGACTTGACGAGCATAGACCTGGGGTCGCGCCCAGATTGGGTCTTCGAGCGACGAAAGGTGGAGCGAATCGCAATCAAACTGACCGGCAATAGCAGACTGTCTATCTCCTCTATCAAACTCGAGCGGCCGTTCAAGACTAGAGCCCTCGGCTTAGAGGCCATGGTACAGTTCCACGAGAAGTGACAATATCAGCCGATTGGACTTGTAAGCGACGCGACCCCAGGGACGCGTGGGCTACCTCGCGAGGGCACGATTGTCGCCCAATGCAGTCGGTGACCTCAAAGATTTGACTTGAGACGCAGACCCAATTCGTCGAGCGCCGCCTCATCGACCGGTGCGGGGGCGTTGGTCATCAGGCACGACGCTGCGGTCGTCTTTGGGAAGGCTATTACCTCGGAGATCGAGTTGACCCCGCACAGCTGCATGACCATCCTGTCGAAGCCATAAGCGATGCCGCAGTGCGGAGGCGTGCCGAACTTCAAGGCCTGAAGAAAGAAACCAAAGCGCCGCTGCGCCTCGTTCTCGTCAATCCCGATAGCCCTTAGGACTCTCTTCTGGAGCACGGGATCGAAGATGCGGACCCCGCCGCCGGCGATCTCCTGGTCGTTGATCACGAGGTCATACAGTCGGGCGCGCACCCTCAGCGGGTCCGTTTCCAGGAGCGGTTCATCCTCAGGGAAGATGCCCGTGAAAGGGTGGTGCTTGGGGACTATCTGCCCCGTCTCTTCGTCCTTGTCGAACAGCGGAAACTCAGTCACCCACAAAGGAGTGTATGTCCCCCGAGGAATCAGATTCTCCTCCCGCGCAAGATGCTGCCGCAGCCGACCCATCGCAGTCTGAAGCTTCAGCCTGGGGCCTGAACCCAAAAGCACTATGTCCCCCTGCTTGGCGCCCATGCCCTGGGCAAGGCTTTCCGCGAAGTGCCCCCCGGTCTCCTTCTTCATAGAGCTCGTGACCCCGTCCGGAGTCAACTTGACCCACACGAGTCCAAAGACACCGAGCGGACGCACAATTGCCGATAGCGCATCGATGACCCTGCGCGAGTAGCCAGACCCACCCGGAACACACAGACCCACGACGCACTCTCCCGTTCCCACAGCTTTGGCAAACGGAGCGAAACTGCTGTCCCGGAATCGCTCTGTAACATCACTCAACTTCAGGTCATACCGAACGTCAGGGCAGTCAGACCCATACAGACTCATCGCCTCGTCAAACGTCATGGTCAGAAACGGGCGGGTCATCTCGACGCCAAGTACCTTCTTGTAAACGGCGCAAGTTAGCCGTTCCGCCACATCGAAAATGTCGGACTCGTCGCCAAACGACATCTCGATATCTATCTGAGTGAACTCAGGCTGCCGATTAGCCCTCAAATCCTCGTCCCGAAAGCAGCGTGCCATCTGAAAATAGCGGTCGATGCCACCCACCATCAGGAGCTGCTTTAGCAGCTGAGGCGACTGTGGAAGTGCGTAGAAACTGCCCGGCCTTATCCTGCTTGGAACAAGATAGTCCCTCGCCCCCTCGGGCGTGCTTCTTATCAAAAACGGCGTCTCGACCTCAAGGAAGCCCGCCTCGGACAGCACGCGCCTCGTCTCCTGCATCGCGATGTGGCGGGTCGTCAGCCGCTTGGCCATCACGGGACGCCTCAGGTCGAGGTAGCGATACCTCAGCCGAAGCTCGTCCTTCGCCTTCACATCGTCCTGTATCACGAAAGGCGGAACATCGGCTCTTGAGAATAGGGCTAGCGACTCGAGCCGAACCTCGATCGCTCCCGCACCCGCCTCATCCCTTTTGGTCTCATGGGGCCTGAGCTCGACCTTGCCAGTGGCCGAGACCACGAACTCAGAGCGGAGCTGTTTGCATCTTTCCGCCAGCTCGGGCCTTTGTTGCACGTCAACCGCGAGCTGAACGATGCCGCTTCTGTCCCGCAGGTCCACAAACACAAGCCCACCGAGGTCGCGAACCTTATGCACCCACCCGTTGACAACAACCTGTTTGCCGACGTCGCTCTGCGAGAGCTCCCCGCAGTAGTGCGTCCGCTTCAGCTCGGGCCTCAGCCCCTCGACCGTCAGTTCATTCTCGTTTCTAGTTGTCACTTTTCTGCCTTCTGCTGTTTCTTTCTTAGTGCCGATAGCCGTATAGGTCAACTTCTTGCGGCATGTCATTTGCTAGACCCACGAATTGGGCTCGTATTAGATTTTCATTGGTTTGTTCATTCGATCTCAGGTACTCATCTCTGGACATAGCCCTTTCTCTTCATCGCGCTGGCATTGGGGGAATAAATAGGTTGAAAAACACATTGCACCTAATCTGTAACTCCCGAAACTGTAAGCATTATGTGCTGTTCTATTGGGTGCTGATTAGGTATTATTGGGTATTATTGGGCATTATTCAGGTTGATTACCCATCCAAACTTCAACGCGTCTCGGCCGGTCCAGGGAACCAGAGACTCGCCCTGGTCCGACCAATATGGTAGATGCGACCGT
>CAZKNE010000303.1:0-3476 GCA_964554005.1 uncultured bacterium
TTGATAAAGGAGAGCGTTTTGGCGGACACACGAGAGCGATGGAAGAGTAGATCGGGGTTTCTGCTAGCGGCAATCGGCTCGGCAATCGGTCTGGGCAACATCTGGCGGTTCAACTACGTCTGCTACAAGAACGGTGGTGGGGCGTTTCTCATCCCATATCTGACGGCGCTCGTGGTCGCAGGCATTTCGCTTCTTCTGCTCGAGTATGCGGTCGGCCATAGGACGCGTGGCTCGGCGCCTGTCGCCTACAAGCAAGTCGGCAAGGGCTGGGAGTGGGTCGGCTGGATGACCATCAACATCGCGATGTTTGGCATTCTCATTTACTACGCCGTCGTTCTGTCTTGGTGCGCCAACTTCCTCACCTACTCCTACTCCTTAAAGTGGGGCGCTGACCCGGACAAGTTCTTTATGTCAGAGTTCCTCAACATCACCAAGGGACCCTGGGAATTGGGCTCCGTCCAGTGGCATATAGTTATCGCGCTTGCAGTCGTATGGGCACTGAACTGGTTCATCACTTTCAAGGGCGTGCAACGAGGCATCGAGATAGCCTGCAAGGTCTTCATGCCGCTTCTGCTCGTGCTGACCGTGATCTTGGTCATTCGAGGCGTTACACTGCCCGGAGCGATGACTGGGATCAAGTGGTATCTGACTCCGGATTTCGACAAGCTTGGTGAGTTTCAGGTTTGGCGGGACGCATTCTCTCAGGTATTCTTCTCGATTGGTGTGGGCTTCGGGATCATGATCGCCTACGCGAGCTATCTACCCAAGAGGGCTAACCTCACTGGCAACGCAGCGATAACTGCCTTGACGAACAGCGGCTTCTCGCTCTTTATGGCGTTTGCAGTTTTCGGGACGCTCGGCTACATGGCCACTGCCACTGGCAAGGCCGCCAGCGAGGTGGTTACCTCGGGTCCCACACTTGCGTTCGTGGTCTTTCCGAAAGCGATCAGCCTGATGCCCTTTGCGCCTCATCTGTTCGCCGTTCTGTTCTTCACGTGCCTTTTGGTTGCGGGGCTATCCTCCTCAATCTCTATTGTCGAAGGTTTTGGGTCTGGCCTGATGGACAAGTTCGGCATCTCCCGTGGAAAGGTCGTAACGCTTCTTTGCGGAATCGGGTTCTTGGGCGGACTGATCTATTGCACCGGGGCCGGGCTTTACTGGTTGGACATCATCGATCATTTCGTCATGCACTATGGCGCTGTTCCGTTGGCGATTGTGGAGTGCATAGTGTTTGGCTGGCTGATACGGGGCACAGTAAAGGGGAAAACTGCTCGAGGCGCACAATTCCTAAGGATGCACATTAACCAGGTCTCGGACCGCAAGATAGGGGCATGGTGGGTCTGGGTGGTGAGAATCGTCATACCGGCGATACTCTTCTGCTTCACGATCGTGGGCGTGATCGATATTTTCCAAAAGGGCTACGGGGGCTACACAAGCGGCCAGCTTGTCGGTATCGGTCTTGGTTCGGTGGCACTGTTCTTCGTCTTGGCGCTGGTCTTAGCCTTCGGGTCTTGGCACAGGGAAAGGCACGCCGGCTGGGAGGACGACGAGGAGTAGTCCTGTCGGGGCTGGCCTGGCAACCCGATCCCCCATCTCAAGATGGGGTTGGGACAAGGATAGTCTTCTCGCATGGCCATCGCCCTCTTTCGACGAGAGAACCGACCGCTTCTAGAGCGGGCACTCTCGGCGTTGGCTCGTCGGCCGATCGAGGCGGGCATTATCGGCGTTTCACACATAATCGTTGATGGGACGAAAGTTCACGAGAATGCTAGTAACAGCAAGATAATTCATCGGAAGTTCTTTGAAGAGGTCAGAGGAAAGATCGATGAGTGGATGAGCGCCTCAGCCCAATTGGACGCAGAGGAGGAGCTTCGCGAGAAGTTGTCTTCGGCAGGTGTCAGCACGGCGTCCCGTGGAGTTGATGGTCTTCAGAGTTTGGTAGATAAATGTAGTAAGGCGGTGCAAGAGGGCGAAAATAGCAAGGCTAAAAAGGTCTCGATTACGGACCCAGAAAGTCGGTTCATGCGGGACGGCATTGGGAGCCAAAATCAGTGCCGTGCTCAGATCACAGCAGGCCAAAACCTAATCGCTCGAAAAATGCACCACCTCAAATCAATACCCCAACACACGTCAGCACTTATTGGACTGTCTCTATGGTGCGGGGCATGCAGGCGCCTGCTTTTTGCCGAGAACAGCCAGTGGCACCACAACACTGCCCCAGACCTCTGGGGGCACGGTCTCGATATGGACTGGTTCATGCGGCCTGAGACACCGTAGCACAGCGATTCGGAGACCGTAACACCAGCGATTCGAAATACGACACACCTCCGCAGCTTCAGCTTTGCAATTCAGGGGGAATGTTGTATTACTTCTCTGGCTTAATTTGTCGCGTCCCCATAACGATAATGTTTACGTTGAGTCCAGATTTCGCGGCAACTACTCTGGTTCGATATTGACCTAAGTTCTTGTGACGAGGCAGCACAATCGGATGCGTTCCCTGAGAGAAGTTTTTCGGCCAGAGGAGGAGCTGCTACTTTTGCTGCTGCGCCGCGAGCTGGACGAGACAGAAAGGAACCGCGTAACCAAGATAGTTGCTGGCAAGCCCAACTGGGACCGCTTCCAGCAGATATGCAATCGTTTCAAACTCGGCCACATCATTGCGTTCAACCTCAAGGCGTTTGGCAACAACACCCTCATTCCGTCCGACCTCTTGCAACGATACAACGCTTTGCTCTTGTCAGCGGCGGTTCGGAACGAGTTCTGGGTATTAGCTCGTGAGCTCCCCTCGATAATCAATGTTTTCAGCGAGAGCGGGGTCGATGCTATGCTCTTGAAAGGTCCCGTTGTGGCCGTGTTGAACTACTCATCCCCCGGCCTGAGGCTGTTTGGGGACCTCGATTTCTTGGTTCGGCCTAATGACTTGAAAAGAGCCGCAGAAAGCCTGATGAAAGCGGGCTTCGAGGTTCCCAAATCCAGGCAGGAGATGCTCAAAACACGCAGGGAGGGAGACAAGACGTTTCCGCCTCTGGTCAGAGTGAATCCCTCTGGGCAGACCGTGATGCTTGACCTGCACTGGCGGCTGAGCGGTAAGTTCAAGTCCGCAGATGAGAGGTTCTGGGAGCTGGCCAGACCGCATGAGTTCGGCAAGAGCTCCGTCTTGGCCCCGGCAGTTGAGCACCGGCTTTACCACGTCTGCCTGCACACAGCCCAGCATGATTTCACACGTGAGGTCTGGAACGGCTCATACTTGACTATGCAGTCCGTGTGCGACATTGATGCGATAATCCGCAGCGACGGCGGGAACCTTGACTGGTCGGAGTTTCACCGTGTCGCCTCGTTTTCAGGTATAGAAGGATACTGCTACAGCTATTTCAGACTGGCGGAGGTTCTGCTTGGCACCCAAGTCCCGAGAGAAGTTCTTGACCGGCTTCGCCCCGGGGATGGTCCGGACGCCAATGACTGGTCCACCGTCGCCA
>CAZKNE010000304.1:0-3476 GCA_964554005.1 uncultured bacterium
CTATACGGAGAAATTCAGAGTAGAGTACACCGACGAGCAGCCTGTTGGCTACACCCAGCCGATCCGCGGCAACGGCGTTGACCTTGACGGCGACGGTGTGGGCGAGTTCGTCCTTCAAGTTTACAAACCTATCGGCGAGACTGACTTCCAGTATCGAGTAGAGATCCGCAACGGCGCAACCGGCGCCCTTGAGTGGCAGAAGCAGTTCGGCCGCGGCACATACCTTGGCATCGATTGGGCTCAGGCTGAGACGACTTACGCAGGCCTTCTCATTCCTGCAACCGACCTCAATGGCAACGGCAAGATCGATTTCGGCATTAGCGAGCTTCAGGAAGAGAAGCTCCAGGATGATAGTCTGAAGCTGATCGCCGGCAAGTTCGGCATCTATGAGTGCAGCGGCGTGCCTGCTCTCAGCATCGATGTTGCGACTGACAAAACCGACTACTATGCTGGCGATACAATTCAGCTGAAGATAGGTGGCAGCAACCCTGGCCTGGACACCATAGTTGACATCTATATCGCTATCATCGAGCCCAACGGCTCGATCGACTGCGCACCCAGCTGGCTCCCAGGTGTTACGGTTTGGATACCGGGCTTTGTGTTCCCAGGTGACCTGTCGGTGCCACCGTTTACGATAGCGTCATTCGGGCTGCCCTGTAATGCGCCTCCTATCAACAGTACCGGTACTTACTGGTTTGCGGGAGCGCTCACCCCGCCGGGTGAGTTCACGTTCCTCTCGCTGGACATAGCTGAGTTCCATTATACTAACTAGATAACTTCCTAGTGGCCTCAAGAAACCACCGGGAACAGAACACAAGAACCGAAGAGGCGTCTCCCGCACGGGTTGGCGCCTCTTCTTTTTTTATCTCCAAATGCGATAATCCGGCTGATATGAATACACT
The DNA here is from genome assembly GCA_964554005.1 of uncultured bacterium. GTDB lineage: Bacteria > B130-G9 > B130-G9 > B130-G9 > B130-G9 > B130-G9. The sequence goes on from CAZKNE010000304.1 coordinate 903, forward strand.
TTTCTGGGCCGATGGCAGCGCACAAATGGGGCTGGGACACCTCTTTAGAACTGCGCTCATCGCGAGCGCCCTGAAGGAGCACCGCGACGGTGTCTCGACGCTCTTCACTAGTTCGCAAGATGACGTGCTATCGCCATTCAAAAAAAAGTTCGACACAATTCAAAGAATCCCAGACAAGCCCAGCTACGAGATAATCGTCCCGCTTCTGACCACGTTAATAGAACGTACAAATATCTCGCTTGTCGTCATCGACAGACCTCAGTATCCACCTGACCTCTGCCATCACCTCAAGCAGTCCAAGACAAGACACATCAGACCCGCAATCGTGGCGTTCGGTGCCGCTGACATGCCGCCCAACTGCGTCGATATGGTCATCGATGCAAACCGCAATGAAAGCAAAATAAGCAGATTCAAAGGCTCGAGCACGACCGCGCTGCTCGGCCCTCGATTCGCAGCTCTTGCGCCAGTATTTGCTGACGCGAGAGACCGGTTCGTCGTGAGAGATTCGTTTGAGCGCCTCATTATATCTATGGGTGGCAGCGACCCCAGCTTCGCAACGTTCACCGCATATAGCGCTGCCCTGAGCCTGAAGGGCCTTACTATCGACGTCGTGCTCGGCCCAGCGTTCCCAGAAGAGAACAGACGCCGTCTTGAGGCGCTAGTTGAGGCCGATAGGACAACCCTGCACTACGGCGAGAGCCAAAAAAAGATCGCAGAGCTTTTCGACAGGGCCGACGCCTGTATCGTCTCTGGCGGAATAACGATGTTCGAGGCCGCAGCAGTGGGGCTGCCAGTCATAGTCATCTCCCAGAACGAGGCGCAGCTCCGGAACGCCGAGCGTCTCGCATCCAGAGTCGCTGTTGTCAATGCGGGCCTCTTTTCGAAAACATCCGTCCAGAATCTCGCCTCAACTCTATCCGCATGGCAAAACTCCCGCGATGCTCGCCTCGCTCTCTCCAGACTTGCTCGCGAAGCTGTGGACGGCAAGGGCATCGAGCGCATCTGCGCCAGGATTCTTCAGTTGCTGGCCGCTAACACCTCGTAGCAACAGGATTGAGTGCTCCAAAGCGCCGGCCCGAGGGCCTACCTATCACGCTCGCAACGGAAGCTCCGGCAGGCTCTCCGCCGCACGACGAACCGGCGCGAAGGACCTGCGATGCACGGGGCAAGGCCCAAACCTGTTCAGGGCGGACACGTGCGATCTGGTTCCGTAGCCCTTGTTGCTCGCAAACCCATATTCAGGATACTCTGTGTCGAGCTCACGCATGATCCGGTCTCGATAAACCTTCGCAATGATCGAGGCGCTGGCGATCGAGAGGCTCTTGTTGTCACCACCCTTGACGGTTACTTGCTGGACCGCTCCCGGCATCCTTTGGTTTCCATCTACGAGGACGATGTCAGGCGGCTCATTCAGCTTCTGAACGGCTTTGGCCATCGCCAGCAGCGCCGCCCGCAGGATGTTGATCGAGTCTATCGTCTCCGGCGGCACAACGCCGACGCCGTAGCTCACGGCGTTTTTGGTAATGACGTCAAATAAAAGCTCACGGGCCGAGGCGCTGAGCTGCTTTGAGTCCCGTATCCGACCGTCCTTGAACTCGTGCGGCAGGACGACCGCTGCGGCAACAACAGGCCCAGCAAGACAGCCGCGACCAACCTCATCCACGCCCGCGATTCGCCGGTAACCCTCCCGGCGGATGCGCTCGTCAAATCCCCAGATGTCATCGTTCCGACCCGAATGGCTCGGAGATGTTGCCTCAGTCATAGACCAATCTCATGTCAAGAGCTGCTCAACGCCCGCGGCAACTTTCACCGGCGATATGTTCTTGATGCAGGCCATACTCTTGCACCTGCGCTTGTAACAAGGACCGCAGGCCATAACGTGTTGAAATACTACCGACGGATTCCCGAACGGGCCGTTTCTCGCGGGGTCCGAAGGCCCAAAGAGCGCGACCGTTGGCCGACCAATCACCACGGCGATATGAAGCACAGCCGTGTCCCCGGAGACAACAACATCGCACGCCTCAAGAAGCGCACACAGCTGCGGAATGTCGCTGGGTGGGGCGAGAAACACATCGTCGTCAGCGTCTTGCCCTAGCGCTTGCAGTATCTCCTCGGCATACTGCTTCTCCCCAGGCCCATAAAGCAGCATGAATCGCATTCGGTGGCCGAGGTCTGTGTCCATAAGGATTCGGACGACCCTCGCAAAGTTCAACCCGCCCCAACGCTTGGTCTCCCACCCGGCGCACGGGTTGATCCCAACGAGCAGGTCAGCTTTTCGCACGCCTTTCTCGCCAAGAAAATCAAGCATCGCACGCCGAGCATCGCCACGGACGGCGATGCCCCCTCGTGCCCCGCGGCAAAAGTCGGCCGTCGAGAGCGGCTCGACGTCGCCGAGCTCCTCCGCAACGCACCAGATGATTGAGCAGAGCTTCTCAACAACGTGCTGCACATCAACAGCGTGCCAGCACTTGCGATTGATGAATCGTGCGCTCAACCGCTCCCGGCACTCACGACTCGGAAAGCCGAATCTCAGTCGGGATTTGGACAACCATGCCAACATGCCGCTCTTGAGAA
>CAZKNE010000305.1:0-3459 GCA_964554005.1 uncultured bacterium
AGAGCCTCTTAACGCTGTGTAGTTGACATACCTCAGCCTGTTTGTTACGGTTTTAGTGTAATTTAGTATAGAGAAGGTTGCAAATCAACGATATGGGGCGGCGGTTAGTTGTTAATAAGGGTAATTCCGCGCTTTAAGCCATCATTATCTTGCGACGAGCTGTTCACAGTCTTCAGACAGACGTTCAATGACAGTGCGTTCAGTGACTTGAGAGTTTCATATTTTGAAACTGAATTCGCTAAGTTCATAGGCGCCTCGGCTGTGATTGCGGTGCCATCGGCAAGGATGGGGCTTTCCCTCGCGCTCTCTGCCCTCGGGTTAGAGAAGGGTGCTCGGATCATGCTTCCATCTTTGACGTTCTTTAGCATACCCGCGATGATCGCCTACATGGGTTTTACGCCTGTGTTTGTGGATATTGACCCAAGTACCTATTTGATCGATCTTGATCAGGTGGAGAGGAGAATAACCTCCGAAACTCGCGCCATTATCCCCACGCACCTTTATGGTCAGCCAGTCAATATGGACCGTATCCGGCAGATAGCAGACAAGCACGGCCTTGTCGTCATCGAGGACTGTGCTCAGTCGTGTGGCGCGCGCTTCAAGGGCAAGAGAACTGGGAGCTTTGGTGATATTGGATACTTCACATTCGGTCCGACTAAGCCTTTCACAACGCTTGGCGGTGGAATAATAACGTGCAAGGACCCCAAGGTGGCAGAGAAAATACGAGATGCGATGCACGATTTCACGCCGCTTGCGCGCGCCGATGTCCTGAAGGCAGCGGTCAACGGTGCTGCGATGAAGGTGGCGACAAACAGGTGGATTTTTGGTTCATTTCTCTGGCCGGCGCTTCGCGGGTTTCGTGTTTTTGGGAAGGACCCGATCGAGGAGTCCTTCAGGGAACCAGTGGAACCGATGACGAGCATTCCGGGTCATTATTTCAGGAAGTTGACATCAGTTCAGAGCGATGTTGGCGTCTCGCAGCTTCGACGAATAGATGGTCTGTCTGCGATAAGGCATCGTAACGGCAAGTACCTTGCTGACAGGCTTGAGGGGACACATGATCTCATTGTCCCAACAGTGAATGAAGATGCTGAGCACATATTCACCAGTTTCGTCGTTCAGACGTCTGACAGGCGATACTTATCGCGGGAACTGCTCAGAATGGGGGTTGATACTGCGACCGGTTACATGAGCGCGTGCTCAGACCTTGACATGTTCAGGGACTATCGAACCGAGTGTCCTAACGCGAGCTTGGCCGTTGCTAACATGCTTCACTTGCCGGTTTATCATACGTTAAGAGTAAAGGAGCTTGAGCATATAGTGTCGAGCGTTAAGAAGGCCTTAAATGTGGCCTAGTCGGGAGCGATTCAAACGGGCACCGAGAGGGAGGAAACTGAATGAAGGAATATGAGGTTGTATCTTGCTCTTCGGAGCTGAGCAGTCGAAAGATGGCCAGGACTGCGACGCAAGAGATAAATGACCATGTAGCAGAGGGCTGGGAAATCCATACAATAACAAGTAGTGTGAATGCGATCAATATCGTGTTTGTCAGAGAGAAACATAAGAGATAGACATGAGGCCCAACTTCTCTTGGGCCACCCGCTTGAGTCTTTGTGAGAAAATACCTGGCCGGCGAACCGTGGGGCTGTGGCGCAGTGGGAGCGCATTTGTCTGGCAGACAAAGGGTCGCGGGTTCAAATCCCGCCAGCTCCACCATTTTTTGATATTGTTTCTGCTCCCTGGACTTGACCGTTTATCGTTACCTCGTCCCGGCAACCGTTTCAGACGAACCTTCAAGAGTCTCTCAAACAGATGTATAGCTTCTCAGATGAATTCCCAAGAGTTTCTAGAATACACTCATAGCTTCTCGTATGAACTTCCAGGAATCTCTCGATTATATTTATAGCTTTGTCGATTTCGAGCGCACGGGGCAGCTTACCTACAACACGAGGGCGCTGGACCTCGAGGCGTTCTCTGAGCTCCTTGCTTTGTTATCGAACCCGCATAAGGAGTTCGCGGTGGTGCATGTCGCAGGCACCAAGGGCAAGGGATCGACGTGTGCGATGCTAGCCTCGGTGCTCAGGGCGTCGGGACTCAAAGTTGGGCTCTTCACATCTCCGCATCTTCTGGATGTTCGTGAGCGTATTCAAGTTGATGGCGGACAGGTCGGCGAAGGCGGGTGGATATCGAAGGATGCGTTTGCACGGGTTCTTTCGACCATCAAGCCAGTCCATGCCCGCCTCGGCATCAGTAGCCGGTCGTATCGAACCACGTTCGAGCTTCTGACCGCGGCCGCCCTCATGCACTTCGCGCAAGAGCACGTTCAGGTAGCAGTTTTAGAGACAGGCCTTGGGGGGAGGCTTGATGCAACCAACGTCGTCAATCCGCAGCTTTCGATAATAACGCGAATAGGCTATGACCACACTGACATCCTGGGCGGGACGCTTTCGGCCATAGCGGCTGAGAAGGCGGGAATAATCAAGGACAATGTCCCAGTCGTGGTAGCGGACCAGGAGCCAGAATCGCTCGCCGTCATCCAGAACGTCGCGAGCGAAAAAGGCTGCCCAATTGTTGAGGCGACGCGCGAGTTCAGGTCCACGTCATCGGGCACAGGCCTCGCACGGACCGTCTCATTTGAGGGCAATGGCCTGAAACTCACAGGCATAAAGCTGCCGCTTCTCGGTGCGCATCAGCTTCAGAACGCATGTTGCGCTGTCGCTGCTGCGAAGCTCTTGTCGAGCAAGTTCGCGTCGATAAATGCGGCAAGCATTGCTAGGGGACTTGCCGAGGTCCGGCTGATGGGCCGCGTTGAGCTGCTCAGGGAGAACCCGTTCATAGTCGTAGATTGTGCCCACAACTTAGAGTCGGCGGAGGCGCTCGTAAACACGTTACGGGAGGTCTGCGCTCCCAGGGAGAAGATCGCAATCATCGGCGTCTCTAGTAACAAGGACGCTAGAGTCCTTTCGGCCATTCTGACGAAATACTTTGACAAGTTTCTCGTGACGAGGGCTGATACCAAGCGAGCGATGCCTCCGGGTGTGCTTGCCGATGAGTTGCGTGGACTGGGTGCCCAGCTCGAGGTCTTCGGGAAGGCTGCGGATGCTGCGCATGCGGGGCTTTCGATGATAGGCCGCAAAGACTTGTTGTGCGTCACCGGCTCGGTATATTTGGCGGGCGAGCTGAGACCTTTTTTAGTAGAATCAGCAAGGAAGTTTGGATGAAGCCGAGTTACTCGTCAAAATTCTGGGTCTGTGCAGCGATCGTCGCTGCATTTGTTTTAGTCATTTTCGGCTGGACGGCGTCCATTCCGCTTAGCGCTGAGGACCTTCAGGTTTATGTTGATTACATTTTTTTCACGGGTGACGATCTTGTTCCTCAAGCATTCTATGGCCACAGTTTCGGGATACTGCCGGGCGAGTTTGTCTATAAGTTTGGAAGGAAACCCGAGGAGATAGGAGG
>CAZKNE010000306.1:0-3433 GCA_964554005.1 uncultured bacterium
TTCAGGCTGGACGATGACGCTTGGGTGGGTCCATTGACGATAAGGACGACCGGGCCTGTGATGAGCTCTTCGGTGTCTGAGGTTGGAGTTGACAGGCAGGACGGGGTGTGGTTTGCCTGCAATGACGCGAGCGCCGGAAACACGCAGATCACGCATCTATGCTCTGAGGGCTACACCTCATTCGACGATTTCCGGAATGATGGCTTTGGGTGTGTCAAGGTTGACGCCGCGAACAACAAGTGGTTTGGCGGGAGCAAGCTGGTCGTCACGCAGAATATGGCGGACGGGTACTTATCTTGCACGCCTCCGCAGACGTTGAGGGATATCGCGTTTGGACCGGACGGGACGGCATACATCGCCTGTGTCGGCAAGCTATACCGCATTCACGACGGCGAGGTAGCTGTCGAGGACCTGCCCTGGTGCGACGGCCAGGTCACGGACATGTCGGTCGGTCCCGATGGGACGGTCTATCTTGCGTTCGGCGATGACAGCGACACATACCACCTCAAGGGAGGGATATACTTCAATAGAGGGGACGGATGGGAAAACCTCCCGGTGGTTCTGGATGGCCAGCTTCCGCCGAATGTGGAGGGCTGGCCTGTCTCCGGGCTCGAGCTAGATGGCTTGGGGAGAATCTGGGCCCTGGCGGCCTACCGCCTTGCCATGTTTGACTGGTCGCAATGGACGACAATAGAGTATGACGGCGAGTCTGTATTTGGCACTCCCTTCGCTTTGCCGCGGCTGACTCTCGACAGCCACGGGGATTTCTGGTTCTTCGGGGTTGTGTATGAGGGCCCGGGTTACTTGAAGCCTGGTCGCTGGGGGCTCTGCCGGTTCGACGGCGCCAGATTCACTGTCTGGACCCAAGAAGACGGGATTCTCCCAGACTTTCATTCTTCCGGGTCGTTTCAGCCATGCACAAAAGTAGGAGCGATCTCGGAGGACCAATACGGCAATATGTGGGCTGCCGGAAAGGGGATCAGCTTGTTGTTGGCCGAAGAGTCGCTGATCCTGCGGCCGAGCATCGCCGCGGCCCCAGATCGCGGAGCGCAAGCCGGCGCCCAATCCGATTCCCAACTGACGTTCTCCACCGCTTTTCAATACATGGCCCCGTCAGCAAGTGCGGACCTTTACGCGGCGGTTCAGGCGCCGAGCGGGCAGGTATTCTACGTCGCGGGTCAAGCAGCCGAGCCGGCGTTTCCGATCTTCTATGCGGCGTTCGATGGCAGCACAGAGTTCTTGCAGCCGGGGCCTGATTATGACGGCCCGGGGTCAATCCCCAACACGCCGGACATGAAGGACCTCGCCCCGCCACCGTTGCCCCTGCCTGACCCGCCCGACGGCCAGGGGCCGACAGGCCTGGCCCTCTTCGCATACCCCGTGCCGTACTTCGCGAACGTGTCGCTGCCCGCATACAGCGCCATCGAGGACTTCGTCCTCCTCAACACGACACTCCCCGAAAACGCCCCGACCGGCACATACACATTCCACGTCGGCATCACCGCCCCCTCCTCAATCTCAAACCTCTATCGCACCGCCTCAACCACCTTCGAGGTGAGCGCAGATTGATCATAGCTTCGTCCACGAAGGAACACGAAGGAGCGCGAAGGATGGGAATGCGGCTGTCGCTGCCCCATTCTGGGCATCGCCGCTCTCTCCGAGGCGCGGTCTGGTTTGCCTCCTGGCTTTAACAGTGCCGGAGAATGATTCTCGAGCCTCCGGAAACTGGGTCAGGCCATTGGAGACCGAGTGCCAAGACTATTCAGTGGCTGTCTGTTTGGGAGGCTACTAACGAAGTGCTGGTGTCAGTAGGCGTAAAAGATTGCCCTGCTTGATGCCAAAATGAAAGGTGATCCAGACTGGCACACAAAAACATACAGATCATTCCTCCCACGAAGGCGATGCAGTAATGGCCCATCGATCAAAAGCCTAAAGACCTCGCCTGGTTCAAAACGGGTTCCTGCGGGCAAAAAGACATCGGTCAGCCAGGGGACGTGGTCTTCAGTGAACGCATCCCCCGTAAAATAGCAACTCGAGGAGACGTACACGAAATCGGCGAACAAATACACATCCACACGAATCTCAGGGCCGGCATTGTTCCCCTCCAACAGAACAACGAGTTCATCGCCTTCGTAGTAGGTTTCCTGGCTCGTGAATCCACGAACGGACAGTTCGCTGCGCGGTGGGATCTCTGTGGGGTAATGATAGCCCATATCCACGGTCCCGGTGTCGAGAGTGTCGCTGGCGCTAGTCGTCATGCCGCTGAGGCCGTTTACCCTGGCCGTGTCGTAGCCCGCGTCGATGCAGGGACTATCCGCCGGGAAACCAGCCTCAACGCTCGATAAGTAATAATCACCGTATGGCCCGGTGCAGAAGAGAGGGTCAAGATCTATGTTGTCCTCACGCCAACGCCACCCCTGAATACATGAGTACCGGGGATCAGCACAGGGATACTCCAAGATCAGCCCTGGACCTGAAGGTGCTTCGTTGCCCCAAATGATTATGTTGAGCATCTGACCCCAGTAGAAGCTGTTGTCACCGTTTCGCTGGGATACTCCGCCCCCTTGGACCGTCGCGGTATTGTCCGCTATCGTGCAATTGCGCATCTTGCCGGTGAAGGCCCACACGCCTCCCCCCTCGGAGGCTGTGTTTCCGGTTATTAGGCAGTTGATGAGGTTGCCAGAACAAAAGGCCAGGCCACCCCCCTTATCGGGTGTGCTGTTGCCCTGTATCCAGCAATTCCAGATAAGTTGACCAGCGTAGCCGGCTACGCCTCCACCCGAGGAGGGCGACCCGTTGCCCTCAATGATGCTGTTGGTGATCAATCTACAATTCCCGATCCCCACGCCCTCGTTGTCAATGATGACCGAGTGGTCGATGTGGCCAGAGAAACCCCTCACACCCGCTCCTTCGTTCCCAGCGATGACGCACCTACGCATCTCCCCATTAATGTTCCCCACGCCAACGCCGTGACCCAAGATAGGACCTCGCGACCGGTTGTTGGCTATCACGCAGTCGTGGACCCTGGCCGTAGGCGACCAGTAGCTCCCGCAGCTATCGATCCCGCCGGCGTATCGGCCGTAGTTGTCCATGATCTCGCAGTGTGTTATCAGACCGTTAGCCAGGGTGATGCCCCCGACTGCATAGTCGTATTCGTCTAGGGTGCTGTTCTGTGTGATGATGCACCTCCTGATGGTCGCGCCGGCGGAGTTGTAGATGCCACCAGCGTACTTGCCCAGACCATTCGTGATCGTGAGGCCGGAGAGCTCGCAGGTCTCGTCCTCGGTCCCGGCAAACGTGACGACCGTGCCGTTTTCGTTGCCGTCGATGATTGTGCTCTCAACGCATTCACGGTCCTCGGGGTCAACCGACCGGAGGACGATATTCTTGCCAAGAAAGTGGATGTTCTCGTAGTACGTGCCAGGATGCACAA
>CAZKNE010000307.1:0-2340 GCA_964554005.1 uncultured bacterium
TCGTCGTTATAGACAGGAATTATGACACTGACTAGCTTGCTCATCCCATTCAACCATACAGCTACATCAAACCCTCATTCCGAGCCCCGGCTCCGCCCGTCCTCACAACATCACGATAGAGCGAGGCAAATTGCTCAATTTGATGATCAATGTTGAAGTTCTCTACCACCCGCTTCCTCGCGCTTCGCCCCATGCGGCGTCGAAGCTGGGCATCATCCAAGAGCCTCTCGAGGCGGTCCGCCATCGCCTTGTAGTCCCGCGATGGCACGACGTAGCCGTCAATCCCGTCGCGAACCACCTCCGGCATGCCGCCAACGTTCGTCGTCACAATCGGCAGTCCCATCGCCATCGCCTCAAGCGCCGAGTTGCTGACGCCCTCCGCAAGGCTCGGCAGCAGGAAGACATCCCCCTTCTTGAGAAAACTGCGAACCTCATCTCTGGGCACACGCCCCGTAAACCTCACCGAATCCCCTAACCGCATATCCCTGGCCAGGAACATCAACTGCTCCCGCATAGGTCCGTCACCAAGTATCAAGTATTGAAAAGAAATACCCCTTTTTAACAATAACGCCGCCGCTCTCAAACCGTAATCAAACCCCTTGACCCAATGTAATCTCCCAGACGAAATGACTGTGAATCCGGGATCATCCCGTTGCCCATCAGAGGCCGAAGGCTGGTAAAACTCGTGATCAACCGATGGATAGTTGACAAACACCTTCGACCGGTCTAAGCCATATCGCTCCGCCGCCTTGGCAATCGCCTTGCTGACACAATGAACGCGGGCTGCCCTCGCGAAGACCTCAGGATACGCATTTTCCAACCAGGGCTTGGAAAGCGGCGTGATGTTTATCCCCGAGCCCCTGCACGAGACAACGATGGGTCTGCTAGTCAGCCGAATGAAGTCCAGATTCTTCGCAGCTGTGAAATCCCACTCGAAGTGCAGCACGTCGGCCGTGATACCTAAAAATCTGAGGAGGTCGAGGAGCCTATCGATCGATTTGCACCCAACTCCGTATCGTGTTCTCACGTAACCGAGACATTTCCATGTGCGCGAAGGAGAACGCATAAGATTCCAGGCAACTACTAACAGCGCAAGCAGCAGCTTCGACCAAGCCCTCCGCCATCCCCACACCGGCAGAAATGCCATGTTTACGCTGTTCGCCATGCTCGCAGCGTCTGCCCTGTCCTTTTTCCTGTCCCCGCTCTCCCTGCAATAGAGGTCTATGCAAATGCCGCGACTCGCAAGGCGCACGAGCTGTTCACGGACGAAAGGCTCCTCGGGAAAACCTCCAGTAAAAACGGCTATGCGCATCAACATCCTCGGGCCAAAAACGGCAAGTATCGGAAAGTACTATGCATCTGTGCTTACTCCAAGGTCTCAGCGTAAATCTGCTTCCAGGCGGCGACCTCATTTCCAACCCGAAAAAGCCTGCGGGCCCGTTCCCTCCCCGCCTGGCTCATCGTCTTCGCCAGATCAGGATGACCGAGCAAATGCTCCACCTTGTCCGCAATTATGCCCGGCTCAAATGGCGGAATACACAAAGCCGTAACGCCATCCTCAACGCACTCCGGTATCCCTCCAACATTCGTCGCAACAATCGGGACACCGACTGCCTGTGCCTCCATCAGTTGACGGCCCAACGATTCATATATGCTGGGACAGACGAACACGGCCGCGTGGCTCAGTTTCGCCCTGACCTCGTCCGAAGGCACCGCGCCCAACAGCTTGACATCTGCTTCAAGGGAGCGATGGCGAACCAGCAGGCTCAGAAACGGCATCAGCGCCCCGTCGCCCATTATCTCGAGGCGAAACGCGACTTTCCTGCTTTTGAGGATCGCCGCTGCCTCGATCGCGTATTCAAACCCCTTGATCCATACAAGCCGCCCAACACAGACCAACAGCGGAACACCCTCAAGCAGCTCCCACGCAGCGTCAAAAAACATCTCGTCAATGCTCTGGCTCGGCACCACACACTTGTCCCGAGGCACATCCAGTGACTCAGCCATCTTCAGCAAAAAACGGCTGACAAAATGGAGCCTCGATGCACCGGGAAAGACTACTGCCTGAAGGTAGCGAACCCAATCCGCGTCATATTCCGGTCTAACCGCGATGTCGTGGCCCCTGAAGCTAACAACAATCTTCAGGCCTGGAATGCGGAACAACTCCTTGAACCTCTGTGCCAGCCAAGATGTCTCGATGTGAAGTATTCCGCGCAGAAAGGGGACCATCGGCAACATTGTCGCAAACGACCTTATCGCACCCCTGAAGCTCTTCTGCTCCTTCCTTGCGGCTCTCAGAAGTGCCAGGAAGCCGCCTGGGTTCGAGAAAAGGCCTACGAG
>CAZKNE010000307.1:2350-3423 GCA_964554005.1 uncultured bacterium
ACGAGCACGTCGCAAAAGAAACTGGCCTTGAAAATGTGATATAACGGTTGCCAGGGTAGATAGTGTATCCTGCTGGCAAGCTCGTCCGTCAGCTCAATACTCCTGCTCTTGGGCACGCCCGCCGGCTTATGAGAGAAGGCCGCACAAAGCATCCCCTCTCTCGACAGCTCCTCCGCAACACTCAGGAGGTAGGGCTCGGTTATGCTTGGAAAACTCTCAAAGAAAAACGCAACGCGAGGAGTGTTATGACGCCCCGGTTCCGGTGAGCTCTTTGCCTCACCTTTTCGCATAGCAGTTGCAGAAATGTCGCTCTTCATAAAAGACCTGCCAAGAACACGATGGAAGCATGAACATTCATACCATCATTCTAACGCTGTTGGCCGGCCGAGGCAATAGCGGGAATATCCAAGTTATTCAGCTGACATCCCCAAGCCCTCTCCAACACGGACTTCACCTCGTCGCGGTATCTCTCCAATGTCTTTATCTCAGCCCAAGCTCGAGCTGCTCTCGACATGGAACAATAAAGGTCAGCATCTCCTATCAGTCTCTGAATTGCCTTTGCGAGCCGGTCTGGACGCCCAACCGGCCATAAAATGCCTCGCTCGTTACGCTTTCCCACGATTTCAGGAACGGCACCAACCTCCGTCGCAAGACACGGCAACCCAAAGAGCATGGCCTCCGTGAGGACTTTCGGCCAACCCTCCGTGGACGATGCCAACACCAGAATGTCCGCGCTCTCATAGAACTTGTGCATATCTTCATGCGAGATCATGGCGTGAAACGTAACGCTCGGCGATAACCCTAGTTCATGTGCCAGAGCCTCAAGACGTTTCCTCTCTGTACCATCCCCACAGATATCTAACTTGACATCAAGCTGCTTGGCGCTTTTCAGAAGTGCTACACCGCTCAAGATGACATCCACATTCTTCTCCGGAGAGAGACGACCAACAAACAGCAAGCTCGGCCTTCGGCCAAGCTGCCGGCCGTGCATAAGTGCCTTGGTTGTCAGCACGTCCGCGTCGGTGATCGTGGTACCAAAAACCGGGAAAATGTTGTCGCCAAGATGCCCGCCC
>CAZKNE010000308.1:0-3410 GCA_964554005.1 uncultured bacterium
TGTCCCCGGCTCGACAAGCCCTGCGAAGAGCCTATATTCGCCCCTCGGCAGCGAGCCCTCAGTGTATTGCATCCGAAGGAATGGTGTGGGAGTCAGGTTGAAACCAGCTGGCAGCGATACCGAAAGACCAGACGGCTCGAATGACCAGCTAGGAAAATAAAGAAGCTCGCCGGTAGGCAACTGGACAACAACATACAGGTCCGCGTCCAGCTCCTCGTAGATACCCGCAAGCCCGATCGACACACGGAGCTCCTCGTCCGGCCTCACAACCCTGGTCGGCGTCCTGAGAACCAGCGTCGGCCCGAGCGGCGCAACACCTGTGCCTGTCAGGCTGATGGTGTTGGTCCTCGAGTTGTCATCGTTGCATGCGATCGTCAGCGTTGCCTCGGTAACACCCGTTGCCCACGGCTCGAAGCTCACTGTCACGTTACCCCAATCGCCAGCCGCAACAACCATGCTCGTTGGGCTGACCGAGAACGTGTCAGGGTTGTCAACGAACATATTGGTGATAACAAGGTCCGCTGTGCCCACATTGAACACGCGCAGCTGCCAATCAGCAGTTGCCCCGATTGAGAGAACACCGAAATCGTGGCTCGTGGCAGAAAAGTCAATCTGAGGCGCGAACGGGCCGTAAAGCACAGAGCAGTCCGGCGTCTGCGGTAGGTTCTCCACGTTGCCAGCAACATCCTCGGCTACGGTGCAGAAACCATACGTCCCATCGCCCAAAGGCGGCACGAAGTAGAAGGTGCCCTGCTTGCCGTAACCCCAGTAGCTCGGGTCGAGGCATTCAGTCCAGCCGCCACCGTTGAAGTTATACCAGAGCCTGACCATCGCTATCCCCGACGTGTCATAATCGAGCTCAGGCCATGAATCTGACAGGAACGGATCGTCGTCCGCCTGATAGTCAATAACGATCGAGCCGCTATCTACCGCGCCGCCCTGCGGCGTCGCACACTCGGAGATCGGCGCTATCACGTCATAGGTAATATAAGCATCCCAGAACGGCACACCAAGCGGCACATCGAACTTCAGAAGCGGCCGCTCCTGCTCGTTGCCCGCGAAGTCAACCGCCTGAGTGTAGAACCCGTAGAACCCGTTGCCATCCTGCGGATAGAAGAAAATGCTGCCCGCATCCGGCGCAACGGCCTGGCCGGTGTAGCGCCACTCTATGCTCTCCGCCGTCCAGTCATACATCGGGTCCGGAGGCGTCATCAGATATGCATAGTAGAGCTTGACCTCTCGAATACCGCTGGAGTTGCCATTCGCGTCGCTCGCCTCGAACAGGACCTCAATCGGGGCATCCTTGTCGTTAGTAATATGCATCGAGAACGGCCTCGTCTCAACCCAACACCGCGATGTGGGAGCGCCAATCTCGTATCGAACCGTTGCCTTCGCCGTTAGCGGCGTAGGTTCCAGGTTACCCGCCCTGTCAGTCGCCTGGGTATAGAAACGATAGATACCCAGGCCGTGATTGAAGACAAACCTGAAGGTCCCCGACTCGGCGCTCTGACTCTGGGTCGTCTTCGTCCAATCAACGTTCCGCGTCGCGTCGCTCGGGTCTTCGTATCTGAACCACAGATCAACCGTGTCAATCCCGCTCCAGAGATCATCCGTCGTGTACTGTATATCTACATAGTGCTTCCACGTGGCCTCCGGAGCCGTGCAAGACGACCCTGGAATGCCAATGTCATATATCGTCTGGCAATCTACGCCCTTGATGCCCTCCTCGTCGCCCGAGGCGTCACTGGCAATCAGCCTGAACCAGTATGTTCCCTCGCCGTCCTTCGGCTCGAACTCCAGAGTATAGGACGTCCCCACAGTCGCAACAGTAACGTCCTCCCACTCGTCATTGTACTGATACAAGTAAGTGAGGCGTATGTAAGCCGCGTTCGGGCTGGTCGTGTAACTAATTACTATGGGGGACTGGTTCGTGTATGGGTCGCACGAACCCCGCGAGCTCGGCTTGTAATACATCAAGTCCGTGTAACAGTCCGCCTCGTCCTTGAACGCCTCGGTATGCCCGACTGCATCCGTCGATATGGTCTGGAACTCGTAGCGCCCCTGACCAGACAGCGGCCCAAACTCGAACATCCCGCTCGTGCCCTCCATCGACAGGCCAGAATCGGTCCAAGCGCCGTCCTCAAACCTGAACCAAAGCGCCACATTCGTAACAGCACTAACCGCGTCGCTCGCACTGAAATAAACAGGGATCGGCACCATAAAACTGCTCCGTGAGCAATAGCAATAGGATGTCGGCGGCAAGCTATCCAACGTTATCATCGAATCGAATGTGATCGGAGGCGCCTCGACGTTGCCACATTTGTCGGTCGCGATCGTGTAGAAGTGATAGGTGCCATCACCGTTGGTCGGCGTGAAGTCGAATACGCCCACATTGTCCGAGGAGACGTAGGTGCTCCTGACGTAAGCATCGTTCCCGTAGTTGTAAAACAGGCGAACCTCAGAAAGCCCTGCAACGTTGTCCGATGCGTAGAAAGCGACCGGAATCGTCCCGCCCATGTAAAGGCCCGAGACCGATGTGTACGACCTCGGTGCGGTGGCGTCATAGACAATAGCGCAATTGGGATCGCTGTCCGCCTGAGGCATTGGCTCGGTGTTGTGAGCGGCATCTCGGGCAGTAGTGTAGAAGCTGTAAGTGCCCTCACCGTAATAGCCGCCCGTGATATCCGGACTCAACGTGAAGGAACCTGAGATCGACTGCCAGGGCCCGCCGAGGTCGAACTCGCTCGCCTGTGTCCAATCCGTCTCGCCCTTATATCGATAGTAAACGGTAAGGCCCTCAACGCCGGACAGGTCATCGTTTGCGGTGAACGTCGCGGATATCGGCAACGTCCTGGTATAGGCCTGGCAGCTCGCCTTCGATTCGGGCGTGATGACGTCATAATACGTGAACTTGGACAGAGCCATCGCGGCGTCGTAATCCTGCGTATTGCCCATCTCGTCGCTCGCGACCGTGAAGAACTCGTAGCGGCCCTGGCCATAGGTTGCGTCGAACTGGAAGCTGCCGTTCCAGTGGCCAGAGAGGGGATCGAAACTCGATGTTGTGAACGTGTCGAGCCCAGAATCAACCCAGTCCCCGTTGTCGTATCTGTAATAAAGCCTGATGGTGAACACATTGGAGAAGTTGTCCCGAACTCGGAAGGTAATGTCGAACGGCGTGCTTCCGAACGCACCCGGAAGATTCACCACTTCGGATTCGGGAGGATCGGGGTCGTAAAGCGTTATCGTGTCATAGTAATAAAGTGGTGGGTCCTCAATGAAACCCGCCCTGTCGGTCGCCACGGTATAAAACGCGTAGTAACCCGCGCCGTCTGCCGGGACGAACATGAAGGTCCCCGTGTCGCCCACAAGCGACTGCCCCGTGTCAGTCGCATCGCCGATCGCGGGCCAAC
>CAZKNE010000309.1:0-3401 GCA_964554005.1 uncultured bacterium
GGTCTAGGAATGCCGAATTCAGATAAGTTGCAGGGCTTGATCAACCGCTCTCACCACCCCACGTCCACATCATCCCCAGAACAGGAATGATGTGAGCCTCAAAGTCCTTCCTATAACTGAACGGGATTTTACATCCTATGAAGAGCTTTCGGTGCTCAACTTCGCCCCCCTCTGGCTGCCAGACAAACTTCGGGTACAAATTATGTTCATATCGGTCGCTGCGGTCGATGTTGATGTCTTTGCGGTCTTGGTCCTCGAACTTGTGCCAACCAATCACGGCGAGATGAGCGTTGAGTGTGCCAGATGAGTTCAATGCGTATTCAACGTTCAATTTGTAGCCGATCTTGTCGCCGATGTTCTGGCCGGACTTCTCCCACCTGACCATCTCGCCCTTGTCGTTCTTAACATCGATGCCGCGCCTATCGCCCTGCCACTCATAGAACAGGTGACTACAGACGTCAATTCGGCGGCCGAAAGGCATGTGCGACAAGAGGACAGCTCTGAGCGCCTTAGCCCCGGAGCCGATGCCCTTGGTGACGTCACAGTCGTCTGAGGCGTCCAACCTGAAGCCCACGCCCACTGCAAGCGCCTCAAAAGGGCCCCTGTCCTTGAGGATCTTGTATTTGGCCGATAGCCAGACGTCGCCGAAGCCATGCCCCTCTTTGTCAACTCCCTTGACGAACCACGTGCCGTTTGGCCTCTGCTTGTAGTTTTCTCTTCGCATGTGCTTGTCGAAGTAAGTCAGAAGCAGGCCGACATCGAGGCGATCGGTGATGCCGTAGCCGAGGCGAAGATCGCTCTTGGTGATTCTCTGGTGCCAATTGTCCGGCATATCCATCATGAACGTTTTTTCCCCAGGCTCGTAGCTCCAAAGCGCGCGCTCCGCATACGTGTACGTCGTGAAGGACCTCACCCAGAACTCGCCCTTGCGCAGCCCGAGCGGACAGCCTGTAACATTCTCCGCAAGTGCTTCCGCCGAAACCATAATGGTCATAAGCATAGCCAGCGTGCACAGCATTCTTACATTCCGCATTTCTGTTCTCCTTTCTTATTTCCTGATAACAAAAAAGGGCGTGACCAAAACGGCGCAATGCCGTTCTGACGCACGCCCTCACTTCCCGGCTCCAATGTACCGGGCCGTAGGACAGTTTCTTATACAGGCTGCTCAGGAGAAATCCTCGCAACCCAGGCCCGTGTGGCGCCTCTTACAAAAGCGCCTTCGTCAACTTCTTTCTAAGGTTCTCCAATTGCCTCGATTTGAAGCACTTTCTTGTACCATCCAAGACCGATATGGCCTCGACTATGGCTCTCCTAAGTCTCTGCGCATCAGGGCCGTCGTAGTTCTTGCGTAAGTTGCCCTCTCGTCTAGCCTCGCTATCACCTCCTTTCTCATTGATCAGCCCAAGCAGCCTACAGTGCGACTCAATGCGCTGCCTGAGTTGCTCGGCACTGCGGCGAACTAGCTCGGCACCATTACTTGTGCTTGAAAGACTCAATCTCGCCATTCCCTTTTATTCCTAGACCATCGCAGAAGCTTCCATCTATCTGCATTCAAGCCGCCTACTTTCTCGACGGCTCTGGGAATCTATAAGCCCGAAGCGCGGTGATCTCGAACAGATCTTCAGGCGTGTCAACCAGAACTCTCTTCACCAGAGACTGAAGCTCCTTGTGCATCTCTTCTTTTTCTTTGTCCGTAGCTTTTCCTTGAAACGCCTTGTGAAAATACGAATTCAAAGCTTTTTGCCTACTGCCGGCAATCAACTTCGACTTGTAGAACACCACCTTTACAGCTTTGCCAGTATCCTTGCGCTGAAACACCATCACAAATGTCCCCGGTTGTTTAGGGTCCAGGGACGGATCAATCGCTAAATCGTGTGCATTGATCTTCCCACGCCCATAGAATGCCCGCGCACCTGTGATGTAAGAGGCCACGTCGAGCAGCGCGCTCGGCGCCATCGCCGCGACCCGGACCTGTCCTCGACGAGGGATTTGGTCGGGGTACAGCGCCTTGAGGGCCAGGCGCGTCAACATGTAGCCAGATCCCACACCGGGGCAGACGTGTCCTGTGTAAAGCCCTACATCGGTCAGATGGATATCTAAGACGTTCTTATCCTCTGGGACAGACCCAACTAAGGTGGCCATTGGGTCTATGACCTGTATCACAGGCGCCTCATTGTAGAACTTCGCCCAATGCGTCTCGGCAAAAAGATGAGGCGCCGCCAACACGATAATGGTAGTTACTAACGCTTTTACCAACCAAGTTCCTCTATACACACGCATTTCCTCGATATGATTGTATGTTGTGTGTTGCTTGACCTTCTATCCAATACCAATGCCAAATGCGCTTCCCACTTGATAGACAATGAACGATGCGACCCAGGCGACGGCAGTCGTGTAGGCCGCCGTAAACAGTGGCCAGCGCCACGAGTTGGTCTCACTTTTTATCACCGCAAGCGTGACCAGACAGGGGACATAAAGGAGGCAGAAGACCATGAGCGCAAAGGCCACGAGCGGCGAATAGACCTTTCTGCCATCTGGCCACCTGGCGTTTTGGACCTGCTCTCTGAGTGGCTGAGACTCCTCATCGGCCCCCGAAATCGAATACAGCGTTCCGAGCGTCGAGACCACTATCTCCTTAGCCACAAAGCCGCCAACGAGACCTACGCCGATCCTCCAGTCGAAACCCAGCGGCCTGATCAGAGGCTCGATGGTTTTGCCAAGCGTCCCGGCGTAGCTTTTCGCCAGCTTCTCGGCCTGCATCTCGGCCTCCAGTTGCTTGACGGTCTCACCTGTCGCTTGACCCTCTCCCAGTCTTTGGCCAGCTTGCTCCATCAGTGCCTCGTAGTCCTTTGAGTATTCGGGGGTTGACGGGAAGTTGCTGATGAACCAAATCGCCGCAGAGCCCACCAAGATGACCGTCCCAGCCTTCTTGATGTAGAGCCGGCCTCGCTCCCACGTATGCAAAAGCGCTCCCCGCAGTGTCGGCATCCGATACGGAGGTAACTCCATCACGAACGGCGACGTGGGACCTCGCAAAAGATACGTTCTGAAGAGCTTGGCTGAGAGCATTGCAACTAGCATGCCGAGAATGTAGAGCGAGAATAGGACGGTTCCACCACTGCCAGCGAAGAAAATGCCGATGAACAGAGTGTAGATGGGAAGCCTCGCTCCACAAGACATAAACGGATTGACCAGAATTGTTACAAGCCTGTCCTTCCTGGAGGCTATAACGCGCGTGGCCATGATGGCCGGGACGTTGCAGCCAAAACCCAAAAGCATTGGGATGAACGACTGCCCATGAAGGCCTAACTTGTGCATGATCCTGTCCATGATAAACGCGGCCCTGGCCATATAGCCTGAATCCTCCAGAAGAGCCATGAACAGAAACAGCATAAAAATAA
>CAZKNE010000310.1:0-3400 GCA_964554005.1 uncultured bacterium
CTGGGCCGTCGATTACGATTACGAGGTCTCAAACGCCTGCATAACCTCCGTCGCTTTGGGCGCGAGCAGAGTCTATTTCGGGTCTCGCGAACACGGCCTGTTGTGGTTCGAGTACGGCGCTAACTTGCCACCGTTGATGCCTCAGACGCCTGCCGGGCCAGATACTGCCTCAACCGACACGGGGATGGAGTTTTGGACCGTAACGACAGACCCTGAGGGCAGTGCTGTGTCCTATCAATTCGATTGGGACGACGGCTCGGATTCGCCGTGGGGGCCGGCGACACAATCGCACATCTACTCCTCGCTTGGCACCTACGGCATAATCGTTCGGGCGAGGGACGATGCGGGCAAGGTGTCGGCCTACAGCGAGGGACACACGGTGAGAGTGGCAACAGGCAACAGGCCGCCGCAGTCGCCGACGACGCCTCGCGGGCCGGAATCGGCATTGGTGGGTCAGAGCGTTGAGTTTTCGACCTCGAGCTACGACCCCGACGGGGACGAGATTGAGTTCATGTTCGAGTGGGGCGACGGCAATCAGGGCAACTGGGGCGAGCCTGTCCAGACCTGGGCTTACGAGCAGACAGGGACCTTCAACGTCAGAGCCAGAGCGAGAGACGATAAGGGGAGAGAATCTCAGTGGTCACCGACCGCCTCAATCAATGTCGAGCAGCCCAACTCGCCACCCTCTAGGCCACAGGAGCCATCAGGTCCATCCTCCGGGCTTGTCAACACCTCATACACGTTCACGACGAGTGCAACCGATCCAGACGGCGACCAAGTCTCATGCCTCTTCGACTGGGGCGACGGAGAGGATAGTGGTTGGGGGCCGCCCTCGGCATCTCACGCATATAGACGCATCGGGACGTTCGACATCTGTGCCCTGGCTAAGGATGAGCACGAGGCGCAGTCCAACTGGTCAAGCTATCACACCATCGAGATAACCGGAATTCCAAAGCCAATAATAGAGCTTGGCTCCGTCCGGGACACATACTACCTGGGCGACACCATCAAGCTCTACGGCACGCTCATCAACGACCTGGATGAGATGACAGTTGACGTTTATATCGCGGCCACGCTTCCGGGCTCAGACACGCTCCTCTACTACCCAAACTTCGGAACCGACCCGTTCCCAATCCCGATGACGCTCGCAGCGCACAGCGAGTTTGGGCCCTATTGCTTCTTGCAGCTTCCGATAGTGAGCCAAATCCCGCTCGGCAGCTACTATGTTTATGGGGCGCTCGTGGAACCCGGCACACAGTTTGACTTCCTCTCGGAAATAGACGTGCTCGTCTTTGAATACGCCGGCGAACAGCAGGGCGGATGATCATATCGAGTTGAAATCCTAACAATACACCACGGGGCGAGGCGACTTGAACGCGATAGAGTTTGAGAACGTATCCGAGAAGTACACGCTACGGCGTGGGCACGCTGCGAGCCTGAAGTCCGTCGTGCTCTCGTTCGGGCGAGGTATGGAGGGAGCCAAGGAGGATTTCTGGGCGCTTAAGGACCTCAGTTTGAGCGTTCCAAGGGGCTCAGTAATGGGCATCATCGGTGAAAACGGTGCTGGCAAGAGCACCCTTCTGAAGCTCGCGACCGGGATCATCGAGCCTGACGTGGGTGAGGTCGTCGTCCGGGGCCGTGTCTCTGCCCTGCTTGAGCTCGGTGCTGGGTTTCATCCCGAGCTGACAGGCCGCGAGAACGTCTTTCTCAACGGCTCCATCCTGGGACTCAAGCGCCGTGAGATACACGAGTGCCTCGACAGAATAGTCGAGTTCGCGGAGCTTGAGCAGTTCATTGACATGCCCGTTAAGTCCTACTCCTCCGGAATGTATGTGCGCCTGGGCTTCGCAATCGCGGTCCACGTCAGGCCAGACATCCTGATTATTGACGAGGCGCTCGCGGTCGGCGACGAGGCGTTTCAGCAGAAGTCGCTGAACAAGATCATGGAGTTCAACAAGGAGGGCAAGACGATTCTCTTTGTATCGCACAACTTGGCAGCCGTGGAGCGGCTTTGCGATACGTGCATTTGGATGCACAAGGGCGAGATTCGCACCCAGGGTCCCGTGCGCAACGTGCTGCGAGAATACGACACCTACGTTGCGGAGGGGTTTGTGGCCAAGCTCGACGGGAAGGAGGGTTTCCGGGTCAAGGAAAAGGTCGATGGCCGCCGCGGTGACCTCAAAATCAGGGTCGTGGGCGTAACGTTTCTCGATGGGCAGGGCAGGAGTGAGAATCTGTTCAAGATGGGCCAGCCGATGACGGTTCGGGTCGATTACGAGGCCGATGTCCCGTGCGAGGCGCCGGTCTTCGGGGTGGCGATATGGCGTGAAGACAACGTCTATGTCTATGGCACAAACACGCTTTGGGACGCCCAAGCGACCACACCCATAAAGACCGGACGGGGCTCGTTCGAGATGAAATACAAAGCGCTTTCGATTCTCGAGGGCAACTACAAGGTTTCAGTCGGCATCTTCAAGCCCGGAGGCACGACCCCTTACGATGCCTTTGACTTCCACCCACCTCATTATCCCTTCCGGGTTCAGGGCAAGGGCACGTCGCACGGCATTGTCTTTCTCGAACATGAATGGAGGCAGGTGTAGATTTCTGGAAGGCTGGATTGTGAAGGATGAGTCATGTATTAAAGCGCCTTCATCCTTCCAGGGCTGGCGCTTGTCGTTCAGACCCGAAGGTGTAATATGCAATGTTACGCCACTTAACGAAGCCGAAGATTCTACAGGACTAGTAGATACGAGGATACCTTATGACCGCACAAGACGTCCGCTGGATACAGCGCCTCAACAACTTCTCCAAGGCGTTTGCTGGCCTCACGGCGTTCATTGAGAAAGGCGACTTGAACGAGCTGGAGAAACAGGGGCTGATCCAGGCGTTCGAATATACATACGAGTTGGCATGGAACACCCTTAAGGACTACTTTGAGGCGCAGGGTGAAGTAGGTATTCATGGCAGTCGCGATGCCTTTCGGCTGGCATTTAGGCGGGGTTTGATAGAGAACGGCGAGGCGTGGATGGAGATGATCAAGAGCCGAATGCTCACAACCCACGCCTACAACGAAGAGGTGGCCGAGAAGATAGCGCGGGATGTGGTCGGCGTTTATTTTGGCGAGTTTACGGCTTTACGTGCCAAGCTTGAGAGATTGAGAGGTCAGGCGGAGTAACGATGCGTTTTGGCCTCAAAGATAGCACAATCGAGAAAGTCCAATCTGTCCTTGCCCGCTATCCGCAGCTGGAAAAGGCAATTTTGTATGGCTCGCGAGCCATGGGAAACTACAAGAACGGCTCGGACATCGACCTGACCCTTTGTGGCGGCCCGGAACTGACGCTGAAGGTCCTTTACAGAATCGATGATGAACTCGACGACCTGCTTCTGCCCTACACGATCG
>CAZKNE010000311.1:0-3388 GCA_964554005.1 uncultured bacterium
TGCCAGCCAACTTCAGAACTCAACTTCAAAAACGACCAATCTGATTATCGGGGCCGTCCGCCCGGGTTGACATGAGCACTTCGCGGGAATATATTGCCCCGCTACCACCTGTAGAAAACCTTTCTCGGGATTCTGTGGCAGCCAGAAGTTCCCAGTTTCGGTTGATGAGGGGTCGGGCTTTGAGATGAACAACAGTATCGACGTGGCACGTTCTTGCAGCGAGGAGAGATAAATGGCTATTGCAGAGATTCAGACAATCGATGATCTTATTTCGAATCTGGTGGCTGACTTTCGCTCTTGCGATTTGAAATACTGCGATCTGACGGGCAGGTGGCGCCACGTTACGGTGCCAGTTAGCGAGCGAGGCGTTGAGCTTTTGAGAGAGGGTGTTGGCTTTGATGGGTCAAGCGTCGCGGGCTTTGCCAGGCTGGAACACGGGGACATGCTGCTCCGTCCAGACCCTAGCACTGCGTTCATCGATCCCTTCTACGAGGAGCCAACGCTGAGCGTTATCTGCGACTGTCTTCTCTGCGACACTCATCAGCCATTTCAGCGTGATCCTCGGCACATTGCGAGCAGAGCGGAGAGCTATCTTGAGAGTTTCGGTGTAGCTGACGAGAGCTTCTGGCTGCCGGAGCTTGAGTTCAACCTTGTCTCGGCTGTGTCGTTCTATGACGAGTGCTACGGCTCCGGTTACAGCATCCGCTCGATGGAGTCCCGAAGGGCACTCTCGTCCATGAATGAGGAGGGTGGTGAGATGGGGCTTGGCCCCAAGGCCGGCTATCATGCCTTGCCGCCTCAGGACCAACTGCTCGATGTTCGGATGCGGATGGTTCGCGCGATCGAGGATGCTGGGATAGCCGTCAAATATCACCACCACGAGGTTGGAGCAGACGGCCAGCTCGAGATAGAGCTTTTCTTCGACAAGTTGCAGCGGACTGCGGACACCATTCTGCTGAGCAAATACATCATACGTAACGTCGCCCAAAAGGCCGGCCTGGTTGCAGTATTTCTCCCCAAACCGTTCTTTGGCGAGGCTGGCAACGGCATGCACTTCCATCAGTATCTCACAAAACAGAAGAAGCCTGTGTTCTACAAGAAGGGCAATTACGCAAACCTCAGCGACCAAGCGCTGCACTATCTGGGCGGCATTCTCAAACACGGCCGGTCGCTTCTGGCCTTCACAAATCCCAGCACCAACTCCTACAAAAGGCTAGTTCCTGGCTACGAGGCGCCGACGAATCTGTTCTTCTCATCCGGCAACCGCTCCGCCGCGATCAGGATTCCGCTCTACGCTGATACGCCGGAGACGAAGTGCATGGAGTTTAGGCCGGGCGATGCGACTGCAAACCCATACCTTGCGATGGCGGCAATGCTGATGGCGGGCCTGGACGGGATCAAGCAAAAGACTGACCCGGTCAAGGAGGGCTTTGGCCCGTTTGATGCGAACATCGCTGAGATGTCAGCCGAGGTGCTTGCGAAGATAATTCCCGTGCCCAAGAACCTGGAAGAGTCGCTCGAGGCGCTGAAGGCCGATCATGCGTATCTTTTAGAGGGCGGCGTGTTCTCGAAGGATACGCTGGACGCCTGGACCGACACCAAGTATGAGAACGAGATCAAGGCGGTCGCGCGAAGGACGCACCCATACGAGGTCGCGTTATATTTCGACCTTTAGACTTATGAGGCTGTCCAATAAGTCGGGTCCGAGGTTGTGTAGGGGCGGGGCTTGTCTCCGCCCATCTATATATTCGGGCAGACACAAGGCCTGCCCCTACGTATGGCATACCCCGCTGCGTCATCCCCGTAGAAACCGACTTATTGGACAGCCTCCGGACAGCCCGTCCTACGCGTTGCGGGGGCTGAGGCAGCCATGAGGCGTGAGCGAGCGCCAAGTGAGGTTGGGGCCATTCGGAAGGACCCCGGCGGTAAGCTGAACGTGCTGTTGGTCTTTCCCAACAGTTATTTTGTTGGGATGTCCAACCTGGGCTTTCATGCGATCTACGCCGCGCTGAACTCGCTCGATTATGTTCGGTGCGAGCGCTCGTTCCTGCCGGAGGGAGTTCTTCGGGGCGTGGGCAGGAAGGCGCCGACTCTGCGTTCGCTGGAGAGCCAAGACATGCCTTCACGATTTGACGTTATAGCCTTTGCTGTGCCCTTCGAGAACGATTATCCCAACCTAGTCCGGTTTTTGAAGCTCGCAGGACTCAAGCCCAGTCGGGATGAGAGATGGTTCGGGGACCCACTCGTGCTGGCCGGCGGCTGTGCGGTAAGCGCCAATCCTGAGCCGCTCGCCTCGTTCGTCGATGCCTTCGTTATCGGTGATGGCGAGCAAGCTGTGCAGGAGTTGGCGAGGGCTGTGTTTGATGCGAGACAGGTGAGGCTCGCTAGGGAGGACCTGATGGCTCGTCTTGCGGAGATACCCGGCGTTTACATTCCGGACTTTTTTGAGCCAGAATATGGGTCAGACGGGACAGTTTCGGCGGTCCGCTCTCACAGTAACAGTGCCAAAGTTGCGAGGCGCTGGACGCCTAAGGATGAGCTCGTGCCAGCCCATACCGTGGTCTTCAGTGAGGAGACAGAGTTTGGCGATCTGGGACTTGTCGAGGTAGTGAGAGGCTGTCCGCGGGCGTGCGCATTCTGCATGGTCTCATTCTGCAATCGGCCGGTGCGGTTCCTTAGTGTGGGGCAGATTCTTGGCCAGGTGGCTAAGACCAAGAGGCACAGGCAGCGCGTGGGGCTGCTTGGGTCGGCGGTCGCGGAGCACCCTGACCTCTTATCGATTGTTGAGGGCGTGCTCAGCATGGGCATGGGCATTAACGTCTCTTCGCTCAGGGCGGACAGCATCAGCTCGCAGCTTTTGGGTCTGCTGAGGCGTGGTGGGCAGCGGACGATAACAATCGCTCCCGAGACGGGAGATGCTGGCCTCCGAGCCGCGCTTGGAAAGCCAATCACGGATGAGGTATTGATCGACCTTGCCACACAGGTTGCGTCCGCCGGTTTTGAGACGCTGAAACTCTACTTCATTGTGGGTCTGCCGGGAGAATCGCTCAAGGACGTTGAGAAGATAGTATCGCTCGTGAAGCAGATGAAGCACGGTCTCCGCAAGCGGTCTTTGGGCAAGCGCGACGTTTTTATCAACGTGTCAGTTTCATCGTTTGTGCCGAAGGCCCACACGCCTTTTCAATGGGAGGCCATGCTTCCTCCGTCGGAGCTTGCGCGTCGCATCAAGGTGATAGAGACGGGACTTTCGGGTACACGGGGCGTCTCGGTTCACGCGGATGTGCCCAAGTGGGCGTTCGTGCAGGGCGTTCTCTCTCGTGGGGACAGGCGCATCTCGAAGCTGGTATCGGCCTTGGCAGAGACCAATTTCAACTGGCAGAAGTCGCGA